>JAYWHQ010000199.1:0-4154 GCA_043777655.1 Allobosea sp.
AACACCACCATGATGCCTTGCGCGAAGTTGAACACGCCGGACGCCTTGAAGATCAGCACGAAACCCAGCGCGATCAGCGCATAAAGAACGCCCGCGACAAAGCCTTCCCAGATGGTCTGCACGAACAGATCGGGCAGGTCCCACATCTGCACGAACGGATCGACCAGAACCTTGTAGATCCAGTTGGTCTTTTCCAGCGAGCCACTGCGCACGCCGATGACGAGCAGCACGATCAGCGCGACGAGGCCGATGAGCGACATCAGTCCCTTCGAGAGTTTAAAGGGAGCGGCAGCCTGTTTGAGCGTTGCGTCTGTCATGATCTGTCCTGACCCTTCACCGCTCAATGTCCGACGCCGAGATAGGCATCGATCACCTTCTGGTCCTTCTTCACCACCTCGGGCGTGCCGTCGGCGATCTTGCGGCCATATTCCAGCACCACGACACGGTCCGACAGGTCCATCACCACGCCCATGTCATGCTCGATCAGGGCAATCGTCGTGCCATACTCATTGTTCACATCGAGGATAAAGCGGCACATGTCCTCCTTCTCCTCGAGGTTCATGCCGGCCATCGGCTCGTCGAGCAGCAGCAGCTCGGGCTCCATTGCCAGCGCCCGGCCAAGCTCCACGCGCTTCTGCAAACCATAAGGAAGTTTGCCGACCGGGATTTTCCGGATGTGCTGGATCTGCAGGAAATCGATGATGTCCTCGACGACGCGGCGGTGCTGGATTTCCTCGTTCATGGCCGGGCCATGGCGCAGCACCTGCCACCAGAAACTCTTCTTCATCTTCAGCGTACGGCCGGTCATGATGTTGTCGAGCGTCGACATGCCCTTGAACAGCGCCACGTTCTGGAAGGTGCGGGCAATACCCGAGCTTGCTGCCTCATAGGGGCGCACGCGGGTGCGGGCTACGCCCTTGTAGGTAATCTTGCCTTCCTGCGGAAAATAGAAGCCATTGATGCAGTTCAGCATCGAGGTCTTGCCTGCGCCATTGGGGCCGATGATCGCGCGCACCTCGCCCTTGCGAATGTCGAACGAGACGTCAGAGATCGCCTTGACACCGCCAAAGCGCAGCGAGACGTTCTCAACAGCAAGCAACACCTCGCCCTTGGCGATTGTGCCGTGCGTTGGCAGGTCCATCGGAATCGCGTTCATGCCGCCTTCTCCTGGTTGCTTGCCGCAAAAACCTTGGCGTCGCTGACCTTGACGCGCGCCGAGATCACACCCTTGCGACCGTCCTCGAATGTCACTTCGGTCGAGATCGCCGCCTCTTTCGAGCCGTCATAGAGCGCCTTGACCAGCGGGTCGTAGCGCTCGGCAATGAAGCCGCGCCGCACCTTCTGGGTCCGCGTCAACTCACCATCATCGGCATCCAGTTCCTTGTGCAGGATGAGGAAGCGCTTGACCTGGGCAGCAGACATGGCTGGCTCGGCAGCCAGCTGGCTGTTCACCTCGGCGACGTGGCCTGCGATCATTTCATAGACTTGCGGATGGCCTGCCAGCTCCTGATAGGAACCATAGACGATGTTGTTGCGCTCGGCCCAGTTGCCGACAGCCGTCAGATCGATGTTGAGGAACACGGTGACAAAATCCGAGCCCTGCCCGAAAGCCACCACTTCCTTGATGTTGGGATAGAATTTCAGCTTGTTCTCGATGTATTTCGGCGCGAACAGATCGCCGGATTTCAGCGTCGCGACGTCCTTGGCCCGGTCAATGATCTTGAGATGGCCGGTGCCTGCCTCGAAGAAGCCGGCATCGCCCGTCTTGACGAAACCATCGGCGGTCATCGTCTCGGCGGTCTTCTCCACATCCTTGAAATAGCCGACAAACTGGCCCGGTGACTTGTAGAGCACCTCGCGGGTTTCGGGATCGATCCTGATTTCGACATTGGGCGAGGCGGGCCCCACAGTGTCAGCCCTGATTTGCCCATCGGGCTGCGCCGTCACATAGAGGAAGGCCTCGGTCTGCCCGTAAAGCTGCTTCAGGTTCAGCCCCAGCGAGCGATAGAACGAGAACAGCTCGGGACCGATGGCCTCGCCCGCCGTATAGGCCGTACGGATCTTGGAGAAGCCCAGCGCGTTCTTCAGCGGCGCATAGACCAGGAGGTTGCCCAGCCCATAGGACAGGCGCGCGCCCAGCGGCACCGGTTTGCCGTTGAGGATATGCTCGCCCCAGCGCTTGGCCACGCCGATATAGTGGTGGAACATGCGTCGCTTCAGGCTGCTGGCATCTTCCATGCGGATCATGACCCGAGTCAGCAGGTTCTCGAACACGCGGGGCGGCGCGAAATAGAAGGTCGGCCCGATTTCCTTGAGGTCGCTTTGCGCGGTGTCCGGGCTTTCGGGGCAAGCGGTGCAGAAGCCGGCCACCAGCCCCTGCGCGAAGTTGAGATAATGATCGCCCACCCAGGCCAACGGCAGATAGGCCAGCACCTCGTCGGCATCATTCAGCCGGTCGAAGGTCACCGTGTCGCGAGCAGCCGCGATCGAGCGCTCGGCTGAGAGCATCACGCCCTTGGAGCGGCCGGTCGTGCCCGAGGTGTAAAGCATGATCGAAATGTCGCTGCCCTTGCCGGCAGACATCGACTGATCGATACGGGCAGCAATGGCTGGGTCAGCCAGCCGCTTCTCGCCATCAGCGATGACATCCGAAATCGCGTGAAGGGTGGTGTGGTCATAATCACGCAAGCCGCGCGACTCGTCATAAAGCACATGCTTCAGGCCGGGAATCTTCTCGGCCATGGAGAGCAGCTTGTCGACCTGCTCCTGATCCTGCACGGCGGCATGCGTGACTTCGGCATGCTCCAGCACATAGGCCATCTCGTCGGCCACCGAGTCGGCATAGACCGGCACGGGAATGGCACCAAGGCTTTGTGCCGCCAGCATCGACCAGTAGAGGCGCGGCCGGTTGCTGCCGACGATGGCAATCTTGTCGCCGTGCTTCAGGCCAAGCGCGTCAAGCCCGGCCGCATAGGCACGCACCGCCTGCGCCACCTGGCCCCAAGTCCAGGATTGCCAGATGCCCAGATCCTTGAAACGGAACGCGACCTTGCTGCCCCTGACGCGCGCATTGCGCAGAAGGAGCTTGGGAAACGTGTTCTCGATAGCGGTCGCTGACATGGTCAAGCGGCCATCCTCCCTGTTCATGCGGTGTGTTCACCGTCACGTTTGCGCCTTGGGTCATACCCGGCACTGTTATGGTTTCAAATGCAACCAGTCAGCTGCGTTTCAAGAGCCATTGGGAGGGATTGTAAAGAGGAGTGCGCCGGGAACAAGCCCCGACTTTCTGCGCATATGCGCACAGATCAAAAGGGTTTTTCGGCACAGACGTGCGAAAAACCCGAAGCGCAAATGCACATATGCCGCTACTCAGCCGCCTTCAACGTCTCGGTCTCGCCTGGCATGCCCGAGCGAAATTGTGCGATCAGAGCCGCTTCCTCGGCTTTTGCCGCCTTGAAGTGCCGCTCCTTAACGTGACCGAAACCCCTGATTTTCTCGGGGATGGCGGCAAGGCCAACAGCTAACGCGTGGTTTGCCGGAGAAAGCCGCGCCAGAATCTCGCGCAGCATCGCCTCATAATCGGCGATGAGCTTGCGCTCCATTTGTCGCTCATGGGTGTAGCCAAACACATCGAGTTTGGTGCCTCGGAGGCGTCGCAGGCGGGCCAGCAATCGGAAGCCCGTCATCATCCACGGGCCGAATGCTGTCTTGCGCGGCGAGCCATCGGCGTTCTTCCGGCCCATCAGCGGCGGCGCCAGATTGAACTCGAGGCGGACCGGTGCGCCATCGGCACCGGTCGGCTCAAAAGTCGCCGCCAGCTGTTTCTGGAAGGAGCCATCGGTGTAAAGTCTGGCGACCTCATACTCGTCCTTGTAGGCCATCAGCTTGAACAGGTAGCGCGCCACGGTTTCCGCCAGCGCCGACTGGCCGGGCATGATTTTCTGTTCGGCGGCACGAACCGCATTCACCTGATCGAGATAGCGTTTGGCATAGGCCGCGCTCTGATACTCCGTCAGATGCCGGACCCGGCGTGTCACCATCTCGTCGATTGATTGCGACAGGTTGCGGATCTGGGTCGGGGCCTTGGTCTGCGCCAGCACCTTGGCGAGCGCATCCGGATCATGCGCCGCGCGGCGACCCAGCTCGAAGGCTTC
>JAYWHQ010000200.1:0-4154 GCA_043777655.1 Allobosea sp.
CCTGCCCCACATGCTGCCGGAACAGGAGCAGTTTGCCCGGCAGGTCGGCGAGATGGGCATTGGCGATGGCATGACCATTGTTGTCTATGACGGCATGGGGCTGTTTTCAGCGCCGCGCGTGCGCTGGACGTTCCGCACCTTTGGTGCAACCGATGTGCGCATCCTCGATGGCGGCATGCCGAAATGGCGCGCTGAAGGTCGTGCCTTGGAACAAGGCACCCCGGCGCGCCGGACACCGCGCAACTTTACGGCCCGGTTTGATCGCAGCGCAGTCGCAGATGTTTCCGATGTCAGGCGCGCGCTGGAGAGCGGCAGCGCGCAGGTGGTGGATGCGCGCCCGGCAGACCGCTTCAAGGGCGATGCGCCCGAGCCGCGGCCCGGCCTGTCATCGGGCCATATGCCGGGCGCGCTCAACCTGCCTTTCGCCGCCATCATCGAAAACGGCCAGCTGAAGGATGCCGGCGCCATTGCAGATGCACTCAAGGCAGCTGGCATAGACACCTCGCAACCGATCATCACGAGCTGCGGCTCGGGTGTGTCAGCTGCCATTCTCTCGACCGCGCTTGAAATGGCGGGCAAACCGGCGCGCGCGCTTTACGATGGCTCCTGGGCTGAGTGGGCTTCGCAGCCGGGCGCCGACATCAGGAAGGGATAGGCGCAGGCGCGCGCCCTTCGGGCCGGATGGCGGGCCTGCACTGTGAATTGTCCGTGAAAACCGCCAGTTTGGCTTGCAATATCCCCGGCATTGGCCTGGACTGACACTCTGTCCCAACGTCAGATCGAGGTGCAGCATGAGCCAGGCCTATAATCTCGTCTTTTCCGACGGCACGGGCCAGCGCGGCGTGCCGGATGTGAACGGGAAACCGGGTGCCGGTGCCACCAACATCTACAAGATGTATCTGGCGGCGAACCAGGTGCAGGCGCAAACCTGTTTTTATGATCCAGGCCTTGGCAGTGACCCGCAGCTGACGCTGGACTGGATCACCTGGGGCAAGAACCTCGTCGCCAAAGCGACAGGTGCCGGCATCACGCGCAACATCCGCGAGACTTACGAGTTTCTCATCATGAACGATGCGCCCGACAGGCGCATCGGACTGTTCGGCTTCAGCCGTGGCGCCTACACGGTGCGCAGTCTGGGCGGCTTGCTCGGTCTCTGCGGCATTCCCGCTGCCATGCAGGGCGGCACCAACATTCGCGGCACGGCAAAAGCCGAGGTGGCCAGGCGCAATGCACTGATCGACAAGGCGATTGGGATCTATCAGGACTATGGAGAAGAGAAAAAACACATCCGCAAGGCCAATGGCGCAGCCTTTCGTGCAGCCTATCAGTGTCGTGAAGTCGTTCCACATGTGATCGGGGTTTTCGATACCGTGCAGGCGCTGGGCCTTCCCGGCATCACGGATGTCGTCAATTTCTTCAAGCATGCCTTTCACGATGCGGAGCTCAATCCGAAAGTGCCCTTCGGCTTTCAGGCACTCTCGATTGACGAGGACCGCGCAATCTTCAGCCCGCAGGTCTGGGACCAGCGCAAGGTGGCCCCAACCCAGAGCGTCGAGCAGGTCTGGTTTCCCGGCGCCCATTCGGACATTGGCGGCGGCTATGATGATCGGCGCCTGTCCGATGTGACCCTGGACTGGATGGTGGCGAAATGCGCTCAGGCAGGCGTTGGCCTGCGCTTTCCGCTCGACATCACCCCTGCCCCGTCCATTCTCGGCCAACACCACACTGAACGCACGGGCTGGGGCATGCTTTGGCGCAAGGCCCATCGCGGCGTGAAGATCGGCAAGTTTGCTGTCGATCTTGACCCGCTGGCGACCAGGATCGAGGACCGGTTTGACGCTGGACCACTGGGCTACCGGCCAGAGGCATTGCTGGGACATCCGAGAGTGAAAAGCTACTACTGACGCGGCACAAACGCCAGTTGCCTGCCAGAAATCAAAAAGAACGCCACCGCATGGATAACACGGTGGCGGTCGAATTGTCCCAGCGAACAGGCCGGCTGTTTCAGCTCAATGCAGGATCTGGCTGAGGAACAGCTTGGTGCGCTCATGCTGCGGGTTCTTGAAGAACTCGTTCGGCTCGTTCATCTCGACGATCTGGCCGGCATCCATGAAGATCACGCGGTCGGCGACCTGGCGCGCAAAGCCCATTTCGTGGGTGACGCAGAGCATGGTCATGCCTTCATCGGCCAGGCTCACCATGGTGTCGAGCACCTCTTTCACCATTTCCGGATCGAGCGCCGAGGTCGGCTCATCGAACAGCATGATCTTGGGGCTCATGCACAGCGAGCGGGCAATCGCCACGCGCTGCTGCTGGCCGCCCGAGAGCTGGCCTGGATACTTGTTGGCCTGCTCGGGGATTTTCACGCGCTTGAGATAGTGCATGCCAATCTCGTCGGCATCCTTCTTGGCCATCTTTCGCACCCAGATCGGGGCGAGCGTCAGGTTCTCGAGGATGGTGAGATGCGGGAACAGGTTGAAGTGCTGGAACACCATCCCGACATCGCGGCGGATTTCATCGATCTTCTTCAGGTCGTTGGTCAGCTCGGTGCCGTCGACGATGATGTTGCCCTTCTGGTGCTCTTCCAGCCGGTTGATGCAGCGGATCATCGTCGATTTGCCGGAGCCGGACGGCCCGCAGATCACGAGGCGTTCACCGCGCGCCACATTCAGGTTGATGTCGCGAAGCACGTGGAAATCGCCATACCACTTGTTGACGCCGATCATCTCGACGGCAGTGGCGGTGTTGAGCTGCGTCGTCTTGAGCGCGGCGGGTTTGATATCAGCCATGATGGTATCCCCTCTTATCGTTTCTGACCTGCGGCGAGGCGTTTCTCGACCGAAATCGAGTAGCGCGACATGCCCCAGCAACACAGGAAGTAGAATATCGCGGCGAAGGCATAACCCGTCGCCCTTGTGGTCGGTGTCGCCCAGGTCGGATCGACCAGCGTCGCCTCGATGGTGCGCAGAAAGTCGAAAATGCCGACAATCGCCACCAGCGTCGTGTCCTTAAACAGGCCGATGAAGGTGTTGACGATGCCCGGAATGACAATGCGCAGCGCCTGCGGCAGGATGATGAGGCGCATCATCTTGCCATAACCCAAGCCCAGCGACTGCGCGCCCTCATATTGACCTTTCGGCATGGCCTGCAGGCCACCACGGATGACCTCGGCCATGTAGGCTGCAGCAAAGAGCGCCACGCCGATGAGCGGCCGCAGCAGACGGTCCGGCGAATACTCCTGCGGCACAAACAGCGGCAGCATGGTGTTGGCCATGAACAGCACCGTGATGAGCGGCACGCCGCGCACGAACTCGATGAACACCACCGACAGCACGCGGATGATCGGCAGCCTCGACCGGCGTCCGAGCGCCAGCAGGATGCCGAGCGGCAACGAAAACACGATGCCGACAGCCGCAATTAGCAGCGAAACGGTCATGCCACCCCAAAGACCCGTATCCACCTTGACCAGCCCGAACATGGGCGAACCGCGCAACAGAAAGAAGCCGATGACAGGCATGATGAGGAAGAAATAGACCCCGGCCACCTTCTTCTGCGGAAGCTTGTCCCACAGGAGCCAGACCACACCCAATGCAAAAAGCACAAAGGTGATGTTGATGCGCCAGCGTTCCGCAATCGGGTATGAACCATAGGTAAAATACTGCACGCGATCAGCCACATAGGCCCAGCAGGCGCCGACGGGGCGGCCCACCTTTTCGGGCAGGCAGGCGTCCCGGTCCTTGCCGGTCCAGACCGCGTCAATGAAGTAGAACCGAACCATTTCCGGCACGGTGATGTAGATGAGGTAAAGGCCGATCAACGTCAGGATGATGTTGGTCGGGCTCGACAGCATGTTCTCGCGGATCCAGGCCACCGGGCCGCGCACCGATGATGGCGCGGGGCTTGGCTGGAGGGTTTCGCTGCGAACGAAGGCGACAGATGAAGAAGTTGTCATGTCAGCATCCTCACCGTTCAACCAGCGCCACACGGGCGTTGTAGATGTTCATGATCAGCGAGGTCAGCAGGCTGAGCGTGAGGTAAACCGCCATGGTGATTGCCACCACTTCCACCGCCTGCCCCGTCTGGTTCAGCACCGTGCCGGTGAACACCTGGACAAGGTCCGGATACCCGATGGCCACAGCCAATGACGAGTTTTT
>JAYWHQ010000201.1:0-4153 GCA_043777655.1 Allobosea sp.
CGCATGATGTTGTGTCGAAAGTGGCCTGATCGCATCATCTCCGCCACGCAAGTCGCCTGACGCGCGCCATGACCATTCAGGACGTTGCGCTGGCTGCGCCCGTTCAGGCGCAGCCGGACCCGCGTGCCGACATGCTTGGTCTGCTGCACCGGGCAGGCCTGCCAGTGTCGCAATTGCGGGAGGCTGTCTGGAATGCAGACCGGCTCGGCATCGACGTCGTGCACTACATCCTGTCAGAAGGGCTGGTTGACGAAGCCACATTCTACGCGCAGCTTGCCCGACAGCTCGGACTCCCCTTCGAGGACCGCATCCTGGCAACAGCAAGCCTGGTGCAGCCACAATACGCGGTGCAGACAGGGCTTTGCCCGTTGCGGCGAACGGCGGGCTCACCCCTTTGTTTCGCCTTGGCACCGAAAGGTGCACTTTTGCAGCGCCTCCTGCTGCAGGACCTTCAGGGGCGCAAGGACCTGGTGGTGATGACACCATCGCGACTGGCGGCAAGTGTCCGCAAATCTCATGTGCTGCACATCGCAAAACAGGCTGCCGGTATCCATCCGGACGGGAAGGATCGACGCAGTGCGCGCACCGGGCTTTCGCTGGGCCAGATCAGCCTTCTTGCCCTTCTGGTTCCGGCATTGTCGTTCTCGATCACCATGGCGCCTTTTGCCGTGCTGACTGCCATCGCCCTTGGGGCATGGCCTGTCTTCCTGGCCATGGTGTGGCTGCGATGCCTCGCCGTGTTGCCGGCTGGCCAAAAAATACGGAATGACAGGCATGAGGCGCTGCGCCTGCCCGACCATGAATTGCCAGTGTACTCGGTGATTGTGCCGCTCTATCGCGAAGCAAGCGTGCTGGCCCAATTGCTGGCAGCACTCGATGCGCTCGACTATCCGCGTACCAAACTCGACATCATGATCGTCATGGAATGCGACGATGAGGAAACCCGGCAGGCCATCGCGGCGACACCTCTTCCGGCCCATATCAGGGTGATGGTCATGCCGCCCGGCCAGCCGCGCACCAAGCCGCGCGCACTCAATGCGGCGCTGGTTGAGGCAACAGGCCAGCTTGTCACGATCTATGACGCCGAGGACATCCCCGATCCGCAGCAATTGCGGGATGCGGCATGCGCTTTCGCGGCAGGGCCAGCCGGACTGGGCTGCCTGCAAGCGCGCCTTGTGGTCGACAATGGCGGCGACAGCCGTTTGGCACGCTGTTTCGCGCTGGAATATGCAGGCCTGTTCGATGTCATCAATCCCGGCTTGCTTGGTCGGGGTTGGCCGATCCTGCTCGGTGGCACATCCAATCACTTCCGGATGTCGGCCGTGCGTGACGTTGGCGGCTGGGATGCGTGGAATGTCACCGAAGATGCTGATCTCGGCATCCGTCTCGTGCGCGCGGGCTACCGGATCGCCGATCTTGACTCAGCAACGTTTGAAGAGGCGCCTGCCCGTGCCGGCCTCTGGTTCCGGCAAAGAACGCGCTGGATGAAAGGCTTCATGCAAACCATCGCAACCCATACGGACAGGCCCTTTGCGCTGCTGCGCGAGGCCGGTGCGGGCGCGACGATGGTTCTCATCATTCTGTCCCTCGGCACCGTTGTCAGTGCCTTGGGCTATCCATTCTTTCTGGCCACGATGCTGATGTGGAGCCTGGGGCTGGTATCGCCTGATCTGACCTCGATCGAGGGGCAGGCATTGTCCGGCCTTTCGGTCGTGATCTTCGGTCTCGGGATGATCGCGATGGTGTTGCCGCCGGCGTTGGGAGCCATTCGGCGGCGATCTTTCGATCTGCTTTCGGCGTTGCCACTTTTGCCACTCTACTACGGGCTGGTTTCGCTGGCGGCGTGGCGCGCCCTTTTCGATTGCATCTTCGCGCCGTTCCACTGGAACAAGACGCAGCATGGGCTGGCCCGCACTTCGCGCAGGCGGGATCAGCTCACAAGTGCTTCAACCATTCCTGCGCAGCCTGCGCAGGGGGGCGCTCCAGATTCAGTGCGCCAATGAACAGTCCCTTCCTGTCCATCAGATAGACCAGCGCAGTGTGGTCCATGGTGTAGTCGCCATCTTTCAGCGGCACCTTCTTGGCGTAAGCACGGTATGCCTTCGTTATCGCTGCAATGTCGGCGCTGCTGCCTGTCAGCCCGATGATCCGCGGGTCGAAGCTGCCGAGATAGCTCTTGAGAATCTCGGGCGTGTCGCGCTCGGGATCGACGCTGATGAACAGGGCCCGCAGCTTTGTGCCGCGCGCGCCTGCCTCCCGCAGCACTTCCGACATCTCGAACAGTTTTGTCGGGCAAATATCGGGACAATGGGTAAAGCCGAAAAAGACGACAAAGGGCGCCCCGGCAAGATCGGTGTTGCTGAAGGGCTTAGCGTTCATGTCGGTAAGCGTGAATGGCCCACCCACCGCCGATGTCGCCTGCTGGCCCGTGCGTGCGCCAGGGCCGAAAGTCAGGATTGCCGTGATCGACACGGCGGCGGCGCCAAGCGCAAAGACAAGCAACGGAAAAAACAGGCGGCGCAAGGCACTTCGTCCTTCAGGTTTGGCAGGGTTTCAGAAGCAGCGTGCGATGGCCGAGATCAGCCCATCGGTAAACAGCCGATCCCCATCGCGCCACCACAGCATTCCCCCTGCCAGAAGCAGGCAGGGGGGCGAAGCCAGCAACAAGGCTCTGGCCCATGGTCCAAGCTGGGCATCGGGTGCCGATGACGGGTTGGCGTGCTGTTCCATCTCGACAGGATAGTTGATCTGGCGTTCAGGCTCAAACCGGAAAGCTTGCGGGCGTTGCTGTGTCGCGCTCCATCCGCTGAGACCTGTGCGCAACAGCTGGCTGCGCGGCCTCTGCAACAAGCGGCACAGCTCGCCTCGCCTGCCACGGCGCCGACTTGAACCACGCTGCAACAGTGGCAATCGCAACGGCTGCCACCAACCCCAGGAGATTGAGCGCAGCAACGGTCAAGGCACCGTGCCCAAGCACATCCATGGCCATTCCCAGCCCCCAGGACAGCGGAACAGAGCACAGGAAAACCGCAAGCGTCTGCTGTCCGATGCGAATGACCGGCGAAAGCGCACGCATCTGTGGCAATGCAGCGCGCACAGGCTCAATCAGGCAGAGCGCCAGATAGGCCACTGCCAGGAAATGCACATAGCGCAACACATGCAGATCCGTTGGCGCCGAATTGGGCAACAGGACATCATGCAGCACCTGAAGCTCTGGAACAGCGCCGAGAATGCCCCAGAAATTCAAAGGTACGCTGATGACAATGAAAGCAATGGCGAGCGGCATCAACACTCTGTGGCGCAAGGGCGGCACTTTGAGCCAACCCATGCCGAATGAGAAACCTGTGAAGAACAGCAGTTGCCAGGCGAGCGGATTGAAGAACCAGAGCTGATCCGTGGCAGGCCGCGCGGAGAAGTTGACCCCGGTGAACTGGACCCAAAGCCACAGGCTGATGCTGACGACAAAAACCAGCCGCCGGTCGATCCGGGCCAGACCCATCGCGAGTGGAATGGTCGCCAGCAGCAACATGTAGAGCGGCAGCATATCGAAGAAATTCGGAATGTAGCGCAGCGTGAGCAAGGCCGGGATCGCGGTGGCGGGTTCAGCGATAAACCAGTCGAGATAGAGTTTGGCGATGTAATCGCCCGTGCCAAGATGCGTGCTGGCCCAGATCGACATCGCGACGACCACGAGGAAGACAGCGAGTTGCGCCCAATAGAGCTGCCAGATGCGAAAAACGATGCGGGCAGAGCCAAGCAAAAAACCTTGCCGCTCGAACAGCCGTCCGAAGGCGAGAGCGCTCGCGATCCCTGAGCAGAAGACAAACATTTCGGCCGCCGACGAGAAGCCGAACCGCGCCGGAATCCAGCTGTTCCAGGGGTTTCCCGGGGCATGTGCAACAATGATGATGAGCATCGCCAGTCCCCGGAACAGGTCGAGGCGGACGTCACGTTGCTTTTTGGGTTGGCTGTCCTGCACAGTCATTCACCGGCTACAGCGCGGACCGTCCACGCACCACAAATGCATGGGGGCGGAAGGCATCACATGCACTACACAAACGGGTGAGAAAAGACTTGCAGTGGCGGGGCTGGAAAAGTCTGGAGCGGGTGATCGGGATCGAACCGACGACATTCAGCTTGGGAAGCTGACGTT
>JAYWHQ010000202.1:0-4144 GCA_043777655.1 Allobosea sp.
GGCGTGACATCGAAGGCGGGATTGGCGGCATTCGAGCCCGGCGCTGCCACCTGAAACAGACCGGATTGCCCGTCAGCACCAAGCCCACTCAGATGCGTCACCTCATGGGCGGCGCGTTCCTCGATCGGGATCTGGCGAACACCGTCCGTCAGCCTCCAGTCAATCGTCGGAGAAGGCAGCGCCACATAAAATGGCACGCCATTGTCATGCGCCGCCAGCGCCTTGAGATAGGTTCCGATCTTGTTGGCCACATCGCCTGTGGCTGTCGTGCGGTCCGTGCCGACGATCACCATGTCGACCTGGCCATGCTGCATCAGGTGGCCACCGGCATTGTCGACAATCACCGTGTGCGGCACGCCATGTGCGCCAAGCTCATAGGCGGTCAGCGCCGCGCCCTGATTGCGCGGCCGCGTCTCGTCCACCCAGACATGAACGGCAATGCCCGCATCATGCGCCTTGTAGATTGGAGCCAATGCCGTGCCCCAATCGACGGTAGCAAGCCAGCCGGCGTTGCAATGTGTGAGAATATTGACCGCTTTGCCTGCCTTCGCGGCAGCCGCGATCAACGGCAGCCCGACATCGCCGATGGCCGAGCAGAGCGCCACATCTTCATCGCAGATGGCCGCAGCCTCCATGCGCGCGGCCTCAAGCCGGGCGGAAGCTGGCAGTGGCGCCAGAACGCGGCTCACGCGCGCCAGCGCCCAGTGCAGATTGACGGCGGTGGGCCGCGTCTCGCCAAGTTCGGCCAGCGCAGCAGCAAGGCTGGCATCAGACGCATCTTCCTGCATGGCCAGAGCCACGCCCCAGGCAGCCGTCGCGCCAATCAGCGGCGCGCCACGCACGACCATGCTGCGGATGGCATGCGCCGCCTGCGCCTTGTCGGACAAGCGCACCGTCTCGAAGCGGAAGGGCAGCCGCGTCTGGTCGATGACCATGACGCTCAGGCCGCCATCCTCACTCCAGATCGTGCGATAGGCTTTGCCGTGGATGCGCATTCAGTGGCCTTCGTAACCCACGAGTGTCCGCACCGGCACACCCAGCGCACGGATCTTGTCGGCACCACCGAGATCCGGCAGATCGATGACAAAACAGGCTGCAACCACATCGGCGCCAATCGAGGTCAGGAGCTTCACGGCTGCCGCAGCGGTGCCACCCGTCGCGATCAGGTCGTCGATCAGCAGCACGGTCTCGCCCGGCTGCACGGCGTCCTTGTGCACTTCCATCTCGTCCAGCCCGTATTCCAGCGAATAGGCGATGCGCACCGTCTCGTGCGGCAGCTTGCCCTTCTTGCGCACCGGCACGAATCCGGCGGAAAGCTGATGCGCCACCGCGCCGCCAAGGATGAAGCCGCGCGCCTCGATGCCCGCGACCTTGGCAATCTTGACGCCCGCAAAGGGCTGCACCAGCTCGTCGACGGCACGGCGGAAGGCCCGCGCATCGCCCAGAAGCGTGGTGATGTCGCGAAACATGATCCCCGCCTTCGGATAGTCGGGAATGTTGCGAATGGTGTCAGCGAGGTTCATGTCAGCCCTGTCGGCGTTCGAGAAAATCAGGCGTTGAGCACGCGGCCGGCAACCGCATCCAGCTTGGCGATGAGCGCCGGATCACGATGGCCGGGCGCTGTCATGATGGCATGGTTGAGCGCGCGCTCGGAGCCTGCGGGGCAAGGTTGCCGTGTCGCCGGAAAATCAGCCGCCAGCCGTGCCACGAGCCGCCGCGCCTTCTCGCCGTTCTCGTGCATGATGGCGATCACCTCCTGCACATCGACCGCGCCATGCTCGGGATGCCAGCAATCATAGTCGGTGACCATCGCCACTGTGGCATAGGTAATCTCGGCTTCGCGCGCGAGCTTCGCTTCGGGCATCGCGGTCATGCCGATCAGGTCGAACCCCTGCGCCTTATAGGCAAGCGATTCGGCCAGTGAGGAGAATTGCGGACCTTCCATCGTGACGAGCGTGCCGCCTCGGCGCAGATCAATCGCCTCAGCAGCAGCAGCAACAGCGATGCGCTCCTGCAGTGCCGGGCCGACAGGATGCGCCAGGCTGACATGGGCCACGCAGCCCGCACCGAAGAACGTGCTTTCGCGGCGATGCGTGCGGTCCACATATTGGTCAGGCAGCACGAACAGGCCGGGATAGAGCTCGGCCTTGTAGGAGCCGCAGGCCGAAAGCGAGATCAGGTCTGTGACCCCCACCCGCTTCAGCGCATCAATATTGGCGCGGTAGTTGATATCGGAGGGCGAAAGCCGGTGCCCGCGCCCATGACGCGGCAGGAAGACGATCTGCGTCGCGCCAATGCGGCCAAAGCGCAGCGCATCCGAAGGCTGCCCCCAGGGGCTGGAAACAGCCTCTTCACGCACCTCTGTCAGGCCGGGCAGGTCATAAATGCCCGAGCCGCCGATGATCCCGAGAATGGCCTTTGTCATCGTGCTGCCCTTAGCCTCGCCAGAAATCTGTCACAGCCATGCTTGCAGCCCGACATGAAAAAGAAAAGGGGCCCTTCATGGCCCCTTTTCAATGACAGTTTCATGTCAGGATCAATGCGCGCCAGAATGCTCCGGCAAGCGCGACCAGATCTTCTTCTTGGTGAAATAGAGCAGGCCAGCCAGAATCAGCAGGATCGCCATCATCTGGAAACCGATGCGCTTGCGCGCCTCCAGATGTGGCTCGGACATCCAGTACATGAAGGCCGTGACGTCCTTGGCGTATTGCAGCTTGGTCTCCGGCGCAGACGGCTTGCCATCGGCCAGCTTTGTGTACTCCACCTGACCGTCATTCAGCACGTTCGGCATCGCGATCAGGTTGCCGGGCATATACGTGTTGTAATACTGGCCGGGAGCCAGCGTCACGCCAGCTGGCGCATCGACATAGCCGTTGGCCATGAGCGCCACTATGTAATCAGGCCCATGCTCCTGATACTGCGCGACAACATCGGTCAGGAACCACGGAAATCCGCGCGAATAGCTGCGTGCCTTGGCCAACACCGACATATCGGGCGGATAAGCACCACCATTGGCCGCACGAGCCGCCTGCTCGTTCGCGAAAGGCGACGGGAACGCATCCGCCGGACGGCCCGGCCGCTCGAACATCTCGCCCTGCTCGTTCGGGCCGTCCTTGATCTTGAACTCAGCGGCCAGATTGGTGATCTGTGCCGCAGAAAACTCAGGCCCACCCGGCTGGGCGAGATTGCGGAACTTGGCCAGGTTCATCGCATGGCAGCTGGAGCAGACCTCGCGATAGACCTTGTAGCCACGCTGCAGCTGGGCGCGGTCAAACTTGCCCATCGGCCCGGCGAAGGACCAGTTTTGGCGGTCCGGCTGAGGGCCGGCGCCTGCAGCCAGTGCAGAACCGGCACCGAGCGAAAGACCGGCCATCAAGGCGACGGCAGCGAGCTTGGAGAGCATTTTCTTCATTGTTGTCATCCCGAAGCCGAAACCGGCTCAGCCCTTGCTCTGTGGTTCTGATGCGGTTGCACGCGCCATGGCAAGCCCGGAGCCACCCTTCATCCCCAGCAGAACCGAATCTGCAATCGAGGAGGGCAGCTGCCGTGGCGTCTCGAACAGCCCGACAACGAACAGCGCGACGAAGAAGCCAAAATACAGCAGCGTGAATATTTGCGAGGCGATGACGTAGCCACCTTCTGCCGGCATGGCGCCGAGATAGCCCAGGCCAATGCAGGTGACGACGAAGACCCAGAAGAACTGGCGCGCAATCGGGCGATAGCTCATCGAGCGGATCTTCGAGGTGTCGAGCCAGGGCAGCAGCGCCAGCACGGCGATGGAGCCAAACATCAGCAACACGCCACCAAGCTTGGACGGCACGGCACGCAGGATCGCGTAGAACGGCAGGAAATACCATTCAGGAACAATGTGCGCCGGAGTCACAGCCGGATTGGCCGGGATATAGTTGTCCGCATGGCCGAGGTAGTTCGGCACATAGAAGATGAAGTAGGAGAAAAAGGCCAGGAAAACGACCATGGCGAACAGATCCTTGATCGTCGCATAGGGCGTGAACGGCACGGTGTCCTTTGCATAATTCTTGACGTCAACGCCGGTCGGATTGTTCTGACCAACCACGTGAAGCGCCCAGACATGCAGGATCACCACGCCGAAAATCATGAAGGGCATGAGATAATGCAGCGAGAA
>JAYWHQ010000203.1:0-4131 GCA_043777655.1 Allobosea sp.
CCGGCGGACAATGTGCGGCGAGGGCGTCAGCCAGCGCGTTCATGCACAGGTAATGCGAGAGGCGCGCGGTCTCCAGCGGGGCATCAGGCTCCAGCACCACGGCGAACTCCACCAGATCGAACCGCTTGACCCAGACCACGGTGGCAGCACCGGCTTCTGCTGCGATGCTCCTGGCATGAGCGAAGGCATCGCCGGATTCGCGCAGTGTCACCAGCGTGAAGCCGGGCGGCAGCACGGGGTCACGCATCTGATCGTCCGGCAGGCCGGGAGGAAGCGAAGGTGCCACGCGGATGTCGCTCCCGACATTGAGGGTTGAACCGGACCTGACGAAGGGCCAGCTTGCATCGCCTGCGGTGCTGCGGCAGGGACGCATCTGTGATTTCGATACAGCCGATGGCCCGGCCAGCGCAAGAATGGCGCGCCTCGCCATTGGTGCTAAGACACATGCTCGAAGACCTTGCATCCGGCAAAACGGTTGCGCGCGGGAGGACCTATGACAGACCAAGCTGCGACCCTGATGCTGTGCTCCTGCGAGGACACGATGGTGCTGGACCCAGGCGTCATCGGCCTGGGCTGCAAGGGGGCCAATGTCACGACGGCGCGCCATCTTTGCCGCACACAGGTGGCACAGTTCCAGCGCGCGCTGGAAACATCGCAGGCGATCACCGTCGCCTGCACGCAGGAAGCGCCGCTGTTCAACGAGCTGGCGGTCGACAGTGACTATGCGGGCACGCTGACCTTCGCCAACATCCGCGAGACGGCGGGATGGTCCGATGCCGGGCGCGCGGCGGCCCCCAAGATGGCCGCCCTGCTGGCAGCAGCTGCCGAGCCCATGCCGCCGACCGCCTTCACCACGCTGAACAGCAAGGGCGTGGCGCTGATCTATGGCCGCGATGCCGTTGCGCTGGACGCGGCCCTGCGTCTCGCCGATCATCTTGACGTCACTGTGCTGCTGTCAAAGCCGGGCGATGTCGCGCCACCGCGCGTCAATGATTTTCCGGTCGTGAAGGGCACCATCCGGACGGCCACAGGTTGGTTGGGCGCCTTTGATCTGACCATCGATGATTTTGCGGGCGCTGCCGCCTCCTCGCGCCAGAAGCTGGTGTTTGATGAGCCGCGCAATGGAGCCAGCTCGCAATGTGACATCCTGATCGACCTTAGCGGCGGACGTCCGCTGTTTCCGGCGGATGACCTGCGCGCGGGCTATCTGCGCGCCGACCCGAATGATCGCGCCGCCGTCGAGAAGCTGGTTCATGAGGCCTCTCATCTGGTCGGCGAATTCGACAAGCCGAGCTATGTCCGCCTGAACGAGGCACTCTGCGCGCATTCGCGCTCAGCCAAAACCGGCTGCACGCGCTGCCTTGACTTGTGCCCGACAGGCGCGATCACGCCCAATGGGGACCATGTCGCGATCTCTGCCGAGATCTGTGCCGGGTGTGGCGCCTGCGCTGCCGTCTGCCCCACAGGGGCCGTGACCTATGCCCTACCCCCGGCGGACGCGCTGATGCGCCGCATGCGGACGCTGCTGCTGACCTATGCGGAAGCGGGTGGCAAAACACCCTTGCTGCTGCTGCATGATGGCGACCATGGCGAAGCATTGATCGATGCGCTGGCGCGTTTTGGCTCAGGCCTGCCAGCCCATGTGCTGCCTTTGCGCGTGAACGAGATCACGCAGGTTGGCCTTGAAACCATGGCGGCAGCATTTGCCTTCGGTGCAACCGGCATGCGCTTTCTGGGCCCTGCGCGCGCCAAGCATGACCTTTCCGGCCTGATCCGCACCATCGACTATGCCAGCCGGATTGGCGCGGCGCTGGGTTTTGACGAAGGCTCCATCAGCCTGATCGAGACCGATGACCCCGATGCGCTTGGCGCGGCGCTGGGTGGCAAACCTTCGGCAGTAGCAGCGAAACAACCGGCGAAGTTCCGCCCGATGGGCGAAGGCCGTCCGCTGCTGCGCCAGGTCATTGGCGAGTTGCATCTCGCTGCACCGGTACGCACAGAGCGCGTGGCCTTGCCAGCACTCGCCCCTTTCGGCGCGGTCCATGTCGATGCCCAAGGCTGCACCTTGTGTCTGGCCTGCGTCTCTGCGTGTCCCGTTCAGGCACTATCGGGCAACAGCGACAAGCCCATGCTGTCATTCCAGGAAGATCTCTGCGTGCAATGTGGGCTCTGTCAGGCCATCTGCCCGGAAAAGGTCATCACGCTGGAGCCGCGACTCGACTTCGCCGCCTGGGCCGCCGCACCTGCCGTGCTGAAGGAAGAAGAGCCGTTCCACTGCATCTCTTGCAGCAAGCCGTTTGGCGTGAAGAGCACCATCGAGAAGATCGTCTCGAAGCTGGAGGGCAAGCACTGGATGTTTGCCGGAGACGGCGCCAAGCGGATCGATGTGATCCGCATGTGCGAGGATTGCCGCGTCGAGACAGTGGTGAACGAGAGCTTCGATCCACACAAATCGCCGCAGCGTCCTGCACCGCGCACGGCAGAGGACTACCTGCGCGAGCGGGCCGAGCGCGGCGATGATCCGCTGAACTAGGGCTCTGCAGCGATGGGCTTTTTAGAGGCGGACGCCGGAGGTGCTGAACGCTTCTTCGGCCGGGCGCTGGATGTTGCCAAGGATACTGTTGGCACCCAGCGCAGCGAGGGCGGCAAAGACAACGGCAAAAATGAATGGCTTCATGGCGTGACCTCGGTGTTTTCTGGTTGAATGAGACATAGGCAAGTGGCGCGACGCAATCAAGCCTGCTTCATCTGCGCATAAAGTCGTTCTGCCTCGACCAGGTCTTCAGGCGTATTGGCGTTGAAGAACGGGTCACGCGCAGCAATCTCCCACTGCGCATGGGCCACGCCGTGCCGGGCCGTCCAGCGGTCGATCTTGCGTTCTCCACCCTGCAAGGCCAGACGCAGGTCCTCGCGCAGCGAAACCGGCCACAAGCCGATCACCGGATGGGTCCAGCCGCCAGAGGCAGCACAAGCCAGTGGCACATTGTCCCTGATGCGCGCCGCATGGAGGCCAGCGACAAGATCGTGCGGGATGAAGGGCGTGTCGGCGGCTACGCTGACCAGCCATGCGATCTGCGGTTGGCTGGCTGCCAGCCAGTCAAGCCCTGCCAGAATGCCAGCCAGCGGCCCGGCAAAATCCGGCACGGTGTCGGCAACAACGGGAATGGAATAGCTGACAAAACGATTGGGGTCGCCATTGGCATTGATCAAAAGGCTGTCGCATTGCGGTGCCAGCCTTTCGATCACATGATCGAGGATCGGCTTTCCGCCAATCGTCCGCAGCGGCTTGTCGCCACCACCCATGCGTCGGGCAAGGCCGCCTGCGAGCAGGACGCCACATGTTGGCGGGCAGACTTCATGCATTGCCGTCATTCGCCTTCGTCTTTTCGCCCTCGCCTTGCGCGCCACCCTTGCGCGATGATCCGCGCGCCTCATCTGCCACGAAGGCCAGATCCTGATCGAAAACGATGTTCTTCTCGCCGGCAAGTGCCACAAACCGCTTGCCACGCGCCCGCCCGATCAGCGTCAACCCGGCTTTGCGCGCCAGCTCCACGCCCCATTCAGTGAAGCCAGAACGTGACACCAGGACCGGAATTCCCATGCGAACTGTCTTGATGACCATCTCGGATGTCAGTCGTCCTGTCGTGTAGAAAATCTTGTTCCCGGCATCGATCTGATGGCGAAACATGTATCCGGCTATCTTGTCCACGGCATTGTGACGCCCGACATCTTCCATATAGACCAGCGGCTTGTCCTTCTCACACAGCACGCAGCCATGAATGGCGCCCGCTTCCAGATAGAGCGACGGCGTGGTGTTGATCTTGTGCGTCAAAGCATAGAGCCAGCTGGTGCGAAGCTCGGCCGGTGGCAATTGCACATCTTCGATGGCCTCCATCAGGTCGCCAAAGGCCGTACCTTGCGCGCAGCCTGAAGTGAGGGTCTTCTTCTTCAGCTTCTGCTCGAAATCGGTATGCTCGGGCGTGCGCACCACCACCACATCCAGCTCTTCATCGAAATCGACGCCGGTCACCACGTCGCCAAGTTTGAGCATGTTCTGGTTGAGCAGGTAGCCCAGCGCCAGCTCGGCCGGATGATCGCCGATCGTCATCATGGTGACGATTTCCTGCGCGT
>JAYWHQ010000204.1:0-4111 GCA_043777655.1 Allobosea sp.
CGAGGTGAAAGCGCTCTCGGGCCAGACAGCGCGGGCCACCGAGGAAATCTCGCAACAGATCACGGCCATGAACGAATCGACGCAAGCCACCGTCGTCGCCATTGGAGAAATCCAGGCGATGATTGGTGACCTGAACGCGACCACAAGGCGGACTGCCGAGACCATGGTCAGCCAGAAATCGGCCACCCATGCCATCGTGCGCGACGTGGCGCTGACAACAGGCGAGATCGGCAAGATCGGCGAGGCGACAGCGATGGTTTCCAGTGCCTCCCGCCAGACCTCGTCTTCGGCGAATGCCGTGCTGGCCGCAGCCGACGAGTTGTCCCGTCAGGCCCATACGCTGAAATCGCGGGTCGACGAGGTCATCTCGCAGGTTCGCGCCGCCTGAACATGCCATGCAGCACGTGAGAGCCCGCTTGCCGGTTTCCGGCGGGCGGTCTAACTGATTGCACATGACACGCACAGCGCTCTATGCCGGCAGTTTCGACCCGCTCACCAATGGCCATCTCGACGTGCTGCGCGCCGCCTTCGGCATGGCCGATCGCGTCGTCGTTGCCATCGGCATTCATCCCGGCAAGGCGCCGCTTTTCAGCGTCGAGGAGCGCAGCCAGCTCATTCGTGCCGTAGGTGAACCATTGGCGCAAAAGGCGGGCGCGAAACTCGACGTGACCACCTTTTCCGGCCTTGTGGTGGATGCTGCCCACGCAACCGGTGCCCGGCTGATGGTGCGTGGCCTGCGTGATGGCACGGACTTCGACTACGAAATGCAGATGGTCGGCATGAATGCGGCCATGGCGCCCGGCCTCCAGACCGTTTTCGTTCCAGCCTCCATCGGCAGCCGCCACATCACGGCGACCCTGGTGCGGCAGATTGCGGCGATGGGAGGCGACATCACGGCTTTCGTGCCACCCGAGACGGCAGCCCGGCTGAAGGCGCATTTTGCGGGCTAGGTTCATCCCGGGAGCCTGAATATTCTGCCGCTGCCTTTGCCAGCCAATCGGCAAAAAGCCGGACAGGCGCGCGCGACCGTGCACCCAGCACCGCGACATAGCGCAGCCCGCTTTCGATGAAGCCAAACGGCGCCACAAGCCGTCCGGCCCGCAGATCATCGCGCACCAGATGTTCTGGCGCAACGCTGGCGCCCAGACCCGAGATGGCTGCTTCCAGCGTGAAGTAATAGTGCGGGAACATGCGTCCCTCGTCAGCGGACGGGGAGGATGCGGTCAGCTTCTCCCAGCTTTCCCAGGCATCAGGCCGCGTGCGTGTTGTCAGGCGCGGAACTTGGGCAAGGAGCCGCAAGGGCTCGGCTGCACCAGCCAGCAACTGCGGCGCCAGGACGACACCCAGCCGCTCTGGAAACAGCTCGATGAACTTGCCCGCCGGCTTCACGTCGGCTTCCAGCACCGTGATGGTCAGATCAAGCGGCACGAAGTGCCCGGCTTGCCCGACCTCAAGCGCGGCCAGCCTCAAGTCAATCTGGGGGTGCAATTCCTGAAATCCGACAAGCCGCGGGATCAGCCAGCGCATCATGAAGCTGCCAAGGCAGCGCACTTCGACCACGCCCTCCTGTCGCGCCTGCAGGCGGTGGATCGCGTCTTCCATCGCATCGAGAGCCCCTGTCAGTGCGGGCAGCAGCGCCAGCCCCTGTTCTGTGAGTTGCGGTGCACGGCGCGATCCTTCGAAAAGAGGCAGTCCGAGCACGAGCTCCAGATCACGTATCTGCCGCGAGATCGCACCATGCGTCACACCAAGCTCGTCTGCAGCAGCAGACATGCGCCCAAGACGGCCAGCCACCTCGAACGCACGCAGCGAGGTCAGGGGCAGTTGGCGGCGCTTCATATTGTGATCCCTGAACACATAAGACGGACAAAGAAGTCGTTATTCCATCCCGCGCTCTGTCGCTAGGTTCCGCCTGTCGAAACCCGCTCTGGAGCCAGCCGAACATGCCTTTCATTCGCACCGCCGTTCCTGCCGCCACGCCAGGTCACGCGCGACAGGCCATCGTGATGGGCATCCACCAGGCCCTCATCTCCGCCATCGGCATGCCGGAGGACGAGCTTTTCAATCTGGTACAAGCCTACCAGCCGGACGAATTCTTCTTCGACCGCCGCTTCAACGGCATCGCGCGTTCGGATGCGGTGATTGTGGTCGAGATCACCATGCGTCGGGGCCGCAGCGACGCGATGAAGCGGGCGCTCTATGCCGCCATCGCGAAGAACCTGCACGAGATGGCCGAGGTCTCGCCAAAGGATGTCTTCATCTTCCTGCACGAGAATGACTATTCCGACTGGTCAGTCGGCAATGGTGTCTTCGCCATGGCCATCGCCCAGCAGCGCGGAGCGGACTGAGCGTCAAGGTTGATCGGCGTCATGGTTGATTTTTGGCGCCAGCGGTGGTGTTGAAGGTGGGGCGGGCCGTGCCTGACTCGCTGT
Source organism: Allobosea sp. (assembly GCA_043777655.1). Classification (GTDB taxonomy): domain Bacteria; phylum Pseudomonadota; class Alphaproteobacteria; order Rhizobiales; family Beijerinckiaceae; genus Allobosea. The sequence continues at coordinate 2,433 of JAYWHQ010000204.1, forward strand.
TCGGGAAGAGGTGCTTCGCCTTGCCTCGAATAAGCCCCACCCTTGCGTTCAAGAAGAGCCGCCATGCGCCTGTCCCGCTACTTCCTGCCGATGCTGCGCGAAACGCCGAAGGAGGCCGAGATCGTTTCGCATCGGCTGATGCTGCGCGCCGGCATGATCCGCCAGCAGGCGGCCGGCAGCTATACCTTGCTGCCGCTGGGTTTGCGCGTGCTCAACAAGATCAACGCCATCATCCGCGAGGAGCAGAACCGCTCGGGCGCGATCGAACTCTTGATGCCCACCATCCAGTCAGCAGACCTGTGGCGCGAGAGCAACCGCTATGAGGCCTATGGCAAGGAAATGCTGCGCCTGAAGGACCGGCACGACCGCGAAATGCTGTTCGGCCCCACCAATGAAGAGATGATTACGGATGTCTTCCGGTCTTATGTGAAGTCCTACAAGGACTTGCCGCTCAACCTCTATCACATCCAGTGGAAATTTCGCGATGAGCTGCGCCCGCGTTTCGGCGTCATGCGTTCGCGCGAATTCCTGATGAAGGATGCCTATTCCTTCGACATCGACGCCGATGGCGCGCGCCACGCCTATAACCGCATGTTCGTGGCCTACCTGCGCACCTTCGCCCGGCTGGGCCTGAAGGGCATTCCGATGCAGGCCGACACCGGCCCCATCGGCGGCGATCTCAGCCACGAGTTCATCATTCTGGCCTCGACGGGCGAAAGCGAGGTCTTCTGCCACAAGGATTATCTCGGCTTCGAGACACCCGCCATCGATACGGATTTTGACAGCGTCGATGGCTTGAAGAAAGTTGTGGCCGACTGGACCTCCCTCTATGCGGCCACCTCCGAAAAGCACGATGCGGCGGCCTATGATGCCATCCCCGAAGCCTCGCGCGTTTCTGCACGCGGCATCGAGGTGGGGCACATCTTCTATTTCGGCACGAAATATTCCGAGCCGATGGGCGCCAAGGTCATGGGCCCTGATGGCATCGAGCGGCCTGTTCACATGGGCTCTTATGGCATCGGCCCGACGCGCCTGATCGCAGCCCTGATCGAGGCCAGCCATGATGAGGCCGGCACCATCTGGCCGGAAGCTGTCGCGCCGTTCGAGGTGGCGGTGCTGAACCTGAAGATGGGCGACGCGGGAACGGATGGTGCCTGCAGCACGCTCTACAAGGGCCTGGCAAACGCGGGCATCGACGTGCTCTATGATGACCGTGACGACCGCCCCGGCACGAAATTCGCGACCGCTGACCTCATTGGCATTCCATGGCAGATCATTGTCGGCCCCAAGGGGCTGGCGGATGGCAAGGTCGAGCTGAAGTCGCGCCGGACTGGCGAACGCGAATTGCTCAGCCCCGAGGCGGCGCTTGCCAGGATGGTCACGCATTTCAGCTCGCGTGGCGCCGAGGCGGCGGCCTGATGGCATCCGAGAAGACAGGCACAGGCGCCTTTGCGGGCTTTGAATGGATGCTGGCCGGGCGCTATCTGCGCACGCGCCGCAAAGAAGGCTTTGTCTCGGTCATCGCCGGGTTCTCCTTCCTCGGCATCATGCTGGGCGTCGCCACACTCATCATCGTGATGTCGGTGATGAACGGCTTCCGCAAGGAGCTGCTGGAGAAGATCGTCGGCGTCAACGGCCACATCTTCTTGACCCCCATTGAGCGCCCGCTGAACGATTTC
>JAYWHQ010000205.1:0-4109 GCA_043777655.1 Allobosea sp.
TGTTTGTGTCAGGCCTTCCACTGGCCTTGGACACGATGCTAGTCTTCCCCCATCTCGCAATGAGGGTCGCGACATGACAACAGCAGCATCCAGGTTTCGCATGGCATTGGTTGGCACGACGGCCATCCTTTGCGTCACGCTCGGCAACACGTTTCTGGTGCAGCCCGCTTTCGCGCAAGCAGTTGAGCCCGTCATCGCCATCCATGGCGGCTCTGGCACCATTCCGCGCGGCACTCTGACGCCCGAGCTTGAGGCGGAGTATCGTGCCGCCATGCTGGAAGCGGTGACAGCCGGGCAGAAGATACTGGTCGGCGGCGGAACAGCGCTGGATGCTGTGGTGGCCGCTGTGAAGGTGATGGAGGATTCGCCCCTCTTCAACGCCGGCAAGGGCGCAGTCTTCACCAGCGAGGCGAAGAACGAGATGGATGCCTCCATCATGGATGGCAATGGCACCAAGGCCGGTGCTGTCGCAGGCGTCCGGCGCGTCAAGAACCCGATCACGGCAGCGCGCGCGGTGATGGAGAAATCCCGCCACGTGCTGTTTGCCGGTGAAGGTGCAGATGCCTTTGCCGTCGCGCAGAAGCTCGAGATCGTGCCTGAGGTCTATTTCGCCACGGACCGTCGCCTGAAGCAGCTGGAAGAAGCCAAGAAGCGCCAGCAGATCCAGCTCGACCATACGCCGAGCCCGCCCCCTGCTGCGCCTGGCCCCGCCTCTGACAAGAAGACGCAGGCCGAGCCGGACATCGACTCAAAGTATGGCACGGTGGGCGCAGTAGCCCGCGATTCAAAGGGCAACCTCGCTGCTGCCACCTCGACCGGCGGGCTGACCAACAAGGCGCCGGGCCGCATCGGCGATTCGCCGCTGATTGGTGCGGGCACCTATGCCGAGAACGGCGTGGCTGCGATCTCGGCCACGGGCAGCGGTGAGATGTTCATGCGCTCGGTCGGCTCCTACGATATCGCCGCACAAATGAAATACGGCAAGCTCGCGCCTCAAGCTGCCGCTGATGCGACGCTGGTGCGTGTCCGCGCCATGGGTGGCAATGGCGGCTTCATCGTAGTGGATGCAGGCGGTGGCGTTACCTTCAGCTTCAACACCAATGGCATGTACCGCGCCTCGATCACGGGCATGCAAGCGCCCGTGGTGAAAATCTACAAGGACGAGTGAGAATCTAGGCTCACCCCTCCCGCTCGAGCGCAAAATCGCGCCGGGCGGTGAGGATGCTGATCGAGTAGCCCGCCACCACATCAAGCAGGCACATGACGGTGATGATGAGGAAGGTGCCGGTGCCGCAGCTGGGCACGAGCAGGAAAGCCAGCCCGCAAGCAATGAAGACCAGCATCGACAGGCCGTGGTTGAAGATCGACGAGGCTTTGGCGCTCGTCGCGTTCATGATCTCGGCAAAGAGCAAGCCTGTCGCCAGCAGCAGCAGGCCGTCGGCAAGTGTCAGGCTGAGCGGCTGGCCGGATGGCAGGGTGAAGCCCAGCCACGTGCTGGCCAGCGCACCGCCACCGATGGTGACGGTGAGCACATAGGCCAGCGCAGCCAGCGCCATGAAGGGGAAGAAGCGAAGCATCAGGCACACCTGTTTGTTGATTGTGTCTCGCTTCTCCCACAGCTTGGCGGCTCGCGCCAGTTCGGCGGGCCGGCATCAAGCCTTCATGGTTTGACGGCAGCGTCGGTGAACGCCTTCAGTGCATCGGCTGTGCGCAGAGCGGCTGGGTGGTCTTTCGGAACACCGCGCGCCGCTGCCAGATCAGCCACCGCATCATATCCCAGCCAGACCTTGCCCGCAGCATCCTGCCAGGCGAGCGCGCGCAAAGGCAACGCCAGCCCCATCGTCTGTTCGGCCTGCATCAGCGGCGTGCCACCTGTGGGATTGCCAAAGATGATGAGCTCGGTCGGGCGCAGCTCGAGATTGACGGATTTTGCACCGGCCGCATGATCGACACGGGCAAAGATCTTGAAGCCCTTCTCTTTCAGGATGGCCTCAAGCCGGTCGATGGTGGCCGCCACCGGCAGCGGGCTTTCCTTGCGCAGCAGCTCTGCCTGAGACGGCGCGGCGTGGATCAGCATGGCGGCAAGGCTCATGGCAGCAATGGCAACTCGGCTCTGGCGTTTGGTCATGGTGGGCACCTCGGTGGTGTGAAAAGGCAAATTGGATGACGAGACGCAGCCTACAGGACATGGCTGGACTGGCAGCAACACATGCGCGTGAGCCCCGCGTGACCTTGGCCCCGGCGTCTCAATGATGGCGTCCTGGCATTGGCCTTCGCGAACACCAAGATTGCCTTGCCGCAAAGTGCGCTTCCAACCCGCGCGTTGACCGGCTAAAGAACCGGTCAAGTTCGCTGACTGAATTGCAAGACAGGACACCGCCATGGCCAAGCTCCGCACGCTGTACGACAAGATCTGGGACGACCATCTGGTCGACAGCCAGCCGGATGGCACCTGCCTGCTCTATATCGACCGCCACCTCGTGCACGAAGTCACCAGCCCGCAGGCCTTTGAGGGCCTGCGCATGACGGGGCGCAAGGTGCGCGCGCCGGAAAAGACGCTGGCTGTGGTGGACCACAACGTGCCGACGACCGACCGCTCCAAGGGCATTGCGGAAGAGGAAAGCCGCATCCAGGTCGAGACGCTGGCGAAGAATGCTGCCGAATTCGGCGTGCAGTATTTCAACGAGCTGGATCGCCGCCAGGGCATCGTCCATGTGGTCGGGCCGGAGCAGGGGTTCACGCTGCCGGGCACAACGATTGTCTGCGGCGACAGCCACACCTCGACCCATGGGGCCTTTGGCGCGCTGGCCCATGGCATTGGCACATCCGAGGTTGAGCATGTGCTGGCGACGCAGACGCTGATCCAGAAAAAGGCCAGGAACATGCTGGTTCAGGTCGACGGCACGCTGAAGAACGGCGTCACGGCCAAGGACATCACGCTGGCCGTCATCGGTGAAACCGGCACGGCCGGCGGCACCGGCTCTGTCATCGAATATGCGGGCGAAGCCATGCGCGCGCTTTCGATGGAAGGGCGCATGACCGTCTGCAACATGTCGATCGAGGGTGGCGCGCGGGCCGGCATGGTGGCGCCGGACGAGAAGGCCTATGCCTATCTCAAGGGCCGCCCGATGGCGCCCAAGGGCGCCGCCTGGGACGAGGCCGTGCGCTATTGGGAGACGCTCTACACTGACGAGGGCGCGCATTTCGATCGCATCATCAAGCTGGATGCCAACAACCTGCCGCCCATCGTTTCCTGGGGCACCAGCCCGGAAGACGTGATTTCGGTGGCAGGTATCGTGCCTGATCCGGCGCTGATCGTGGAAGAAACCAAGCGCCAGTCCAAGCAGCGCGCGCTGGACTATATGGGCCTGAAGGCTGGCACGAGGATCACTGATATCGAGCTGGACGTGGTCTGGATCGGCTCCTGCACCAATGGTCGCATCGAGGATCTGCGCGCCGTTGCCAGAATCGTCGAAGGCAAGAAGCTGCATCAGCGGCTGGCCTATGGCATGATCGTGCCCGGCTCCGGCCTGGTGAAGCAGCAGGCCGAGGAAGAGGGTCTCGACAAGATTTTCCTCGCCGCCGGTTTCGAGTGGCGCGAGCCCGGTTGCTCGATGTGCCTGGGCATGAATCCTGACCAGCTCAAGCCCGGCCAGCGCGCCGCCTCCACCTCCAATCGCAATTTCGAGGGTCGCCAGGGCTTCAAGGGCCGCACGCATCTGGTCTCGCCGCAAATGGCGGCAGCCGCCGCCATTGCCGGGCGGTTTGTGGATGTGAGGGACATGGGGTGAATGCCCACCGTCTTTCGCGCGCAGGGCTTCCGGTTCTACTTTGTCAGCCATGATTGCCGCGAGCCCGTGCATTTGCACGTGGACCGAGGCGATGCTTCAGCGAAATTCTGGTTGGAGCCAAGGCGCCTTGCAAGAAACCAAGGCTTCGGTGCACCGGAATTGCGTGCTATTGAAGACCTGCTGAAAGAGCACAGGCAACTCTGTCTGGAGGCATGGCATGAACACTGCGGAAGAGCTTCTTGATGAGGCACGGGTCCAGCATGTGCGCTGCACGGTGGACAGACTGGTCGTCGATCTGGATGACGGTCGGGAAATTTC
>JAYWHQ010000206.1:0-4095 GCA_043777655.1 Allobosea sp.
GGCGAGGCCGAGGTGCAGGAGTTTGGCGACAAGGGCGAAGTGTCGATGCGCTTCCCCCTTCAGCCGGGCGGCGACAAAGCACAGCAGATCGTGCCGCAAAAGGTGATCGAAGCCTTCCGTGAAGGGTTTGAAGTGCGCCGCACCGAGGTGGTCGGGCCGCGCGTCTCCGGCGAACTGGTGCAGACTGGCACCATCGGCATCGTGCTCTCGATCATTGCGGTGCTGATCTATCTGTGGTTTCGCTTCGAATGGCAGTTTGCCGTGGGCGCGGTCATCGCGACCTTGCACGATCTCGTGCTGACCATCGGGTTTTTCTGCATCTCGCGGCTCGAGTTCAACATGACCTCGATAGCCGCCATCCTGACAATCGTCGGCTACTCACTGAACGACACTGTGGTGGTGTTCGACCGGATTCGAGAACTCCTGCGCAAATTCAAGAAGATGGCGATTGGCGACCTGCTTGATCTGTCGCTCAACACAACACTGTCTCGCACCGTGACGGTGTCGCTCACTGCGATGCTGGCGCTGCTTGGTCTGGTGATGTTTGGTGGCCCGGTAATCGCGAGCTTCAGCTGGGCGATGCTCTTTGGCGTTGTGGTCGGCACCTATTCCTCGATCTTCATCGCGGCACCGGTGCTGATCTATCTTGGCCTGAAAACGGGTGACGGGGCCTTTGTCGATCAGGATGAGGCAGCCGCCAGGAAAGCTGGCAAAGCTGCCAAGCCGACCGGCTGAGCGCTTGGCAACCGGGCTTCCCTTGCACGAACGGCCAACCGGTTTTGTCCCGGGCCGCCATCTGATCGACGCTTATGGCGCAGGTGGTTTCCGGTTTGCCGATATGAGCCACAAGGGTTCGATCCTTGCCCTGCCATCCGGTGTCCATGCCTGGTCTGCGTCGAGCGTTCCGGAGATCACAGCAGCATCGCTGGTGCAGGTTGTGCAGGAGGCAGACGAGATCGACTTCCTTATCATCGGGACTGGCGCTGATATCGCGTTCATGCCCAGAACCTTGCGTGAAGAACTGAAAGCCGCCGGCATCGTGGTGGAGGGCATGGCGACCTCTGCTGCTGCACGCACCTACAATGTGCTCGTTGGCGAAGGCCGCAAGGTTGCGGCGGCGATGATTGCTGTCAGCTGAATTTGCGGCAGGATCGTTCGGACCGGTTGACTTTTCAGCCCTCCAAACAATTTAAGTCAGGGTTGATTGGCTGCAAGGAGCTGCGCACGTGAGCACTGGAAATGTGGAATTTCAGGCGCCGCCTGGCCACTCTCCGCGCGACCTTGCCTCGGCCTACGCGGCCTGTGCGCAGATCATGCGTGAATCTGACAAGGATCGCTATCTCGCCTCGCTCTATGCGCCGGAAGCCACGCGCAATGGTCTGTTCGCGCTTTACACGTTCAGTCATGAGGTCGCGCGGGTGCGCGAAGTTGTCTCCGAGGCTTTGCCCGGCGAAGTGCGGCTGCAATGGTGGCGCGATGTGATCGAGGGTTCGGGCCATGGCGCCGTGCAGTCCCATCCCGTCGCTGCTGCCCTTCTTGACACAATCGAGCACTGTCACCTGCCGCGACAGGCACTGCTTGACCTGATCGAAGCGCGCTTTTTCGATCTCTATGACGACCCCATGCCGACGCTTGGCGATCTTGAGGGTTATGCAGGGGAAACCTCATCGGCTCTGGTGCGTCTGGCGTCGCTGATCTGCGCGCAAGGTGCTGATCCCGGTGCGGCCGAAGCCGCCGCCCATGCTGGCGTCGCCTATGCGCTGACGGGGCTGATGCGTGCCTTGCCCTGGCATGCCTCGCGCGGGCAGCTCTATCTGCCCAAGGATGTGCTGGACCGCTACGGCGTGACGCGTGACGATGTCGTCTCGGGGCGTGGCGGGCCGGGTCTGCATCATGCATTGGCCGAATTGCGTTCTGTTGCGAGGGGCCATCTCGGCAAGGTCAGGCAGTTGCGCGGAACGATCCCGGCCGTGATCGCGCCAGCCTTCCTGCCGGTTGCGCTGGTCGAGGGGTATCTCGCGCAGATGGAGCGGCCTGGCTACGACCCGCTGCACAGCATCATCACCTTGCCGCCCTGGCGTCAGCACTGGACCTACTGGCGGCAGGCACGACGCGCCATGCGGGATTGAGTGATCGCGCGATCCGGGACTACGCCGCCGCTGTTGCGGCTTTTGTGAAAGACGCGGCGAAGGCTGCCATCTCCACCTTGGCGCGCGCCGTCAGCGCCTGCTTGCGGGCCACAGACTTTGCCGGACCGCGCAGGCGCTCGCCATTCGGGCCCTTGGTGATGGCGTGCTCCAACGGCGGGAAGAGGCCGAAATTGACGTTCATCGGCTGGAAAGAGCGCGGGCCCTCGTCAATCGTGACGATATGGCCGCCGGTGATGTGGTTGACCAGCGCGCCGAGCGCGGTTGTTGGCGGCGGCAGAGTCACGGGCCTGCCAAGCCGCTCGGCTGCTGCCATGCGCCCAGTCAGCAGGCCGATGGCCGCACTCTCCACATAGCCTTCGCAGCCGGTGATCTGCCCGGCAAAGCGCAGGCGTGGCATGGCTTTCAGCCGCAGGGTCTCGTCCAGCAGCTTCGGCGAGTTGAGATAGGTGTTGCGGTGAATGCCGCCCAGCCGCGCGAACTCGGCATTCTCGAGCCCCGGAATGGCACGGAAAATCTCGGCCTGCTCGGCGTATTTCAGCTTGGTCTGAAAGCCGCTCATGTTGAACAGCGTGCCCAGCTTGTTGTCCTGCCGCAACTGCACCACGGCATAGGCCTTGACGGTCGGGTTGTGCCGGTTGGTGAGGCCCACCGGCTTCATCGGGCCCCAGCGCAACGTCTCGCGGCCACGCTCGGCCATGACCTCGATGGGCAGGCAGCCATCGAAATAGGGTGTGCCTTCCCATTCCTTGAATTCGGTTTTTCCGCCGCCCAGCAAGCTGTCGACGAAGCGTTCATACTGCTCCTTGTCGAGCGGGCAGTTGATGTAATCCGCGCCCGTGCCGCCCGGACCTGGCTTGTCATAGCGCGACTGGAACCAGGCCACGTCCATGTTGATCGAATCGCGATGGATGATCGGAGCGATTGCATCAAAGAAGGCCAGCTCCTTCTCACCGGTCAGGCCAAGCACAGCTTGCGCCAAAGCGGTCGAGGTGAGGGGGCCGGTCGCCACAATCACGGAATCCCAGGCGTCCGGCGGCAAGCCTGCCACCTCTTCGCGCTGGATGGTGACCAGCGGGTGTGCTTCCAGAGCGGCCGTCACGCCTTGCGAAAAGCCGTCGCGGTCAACCGCCAGCGCGCCACCAGCCGGCACCTGATGCGCATCGCCACGCGCCATGATGAGCGAGCCGAGCTGGCGCATTTCCCAATGCAGCTGCCCGACCGCGTTGCCCAGATCGTCATCCGAGCGGAAGGAGTTGGAGCAGACGAGCTCCGCCAGCCCATCTGTCTTGTGGGCATCCGTGCCGCGCACAGGCCGCATCTCATGCAGGATGGCAGGAACACCGGCTTGCGCGATTTGCCAGGCGGCTTCCGAGCCTGCCAGGCCGCCGCCGATGATGTGAACGGGTTTGAGCGTCATCTGACCCATCTGTGGGACGGGGGAGGTCAGGTCAAGATGCCATGTTCCGCATCCGGCTTGCGCCAGACAGCAAAACGCCCGCCCGGGGAGGACGGGCGGGCGTTTCGCGCTTTCTGTTCGCTTGCGCGATCAGGCGGCGGAGTGGGCCTTGGCGATGAACTCGATCTCGCTGCGGTTGAGACCGAGGTCATTCAGCTCGCGGTCCGACAGGCGGGCCAACTCGCGAACGGTTTCACGGTAACGCAGGTAGTTACGGATCTTGGCGATAATCATGGTGACGATCATGGGGATATTCCTCGGTTCTGCGGGGCAATCCCCCGCCCTGAAAGACAGCGCGTCTTGATGCAGTGCAACATAGTGACTGCGTTGAACGCATGCAAGAAAATCGAATTCAATTCAGACATGCGTAAAAAGCATGACGCCGGTCACACTTGATTCATTGTTTTCTGGAAAAGGCCACAATCGACGGAAGCGCGGAATGTTGCGGCGCAGCAGCCTTCACAATCACTCGGCCGCTTGTTGGCCCGC
>JAYWHQ010000207.1:0-4092 GCA_043777655.1 Allobosea sp.
GTATAGCCCAGCAGCGCCAGCGCCGAGGGCGCGCCGATGCACAGCAGGATGTCAGGGTTGACCAGCGCGATGTGGCGCTGGGTGAAGGGCATGCAGGCCGCCACCTCCTGCGGCGTCGGCGTGCGGTTGCCCGGCGGGCGCCAGGGCAGAAGGTTGGTGATGTAGACATCGCGCTCGCGCAACAATCCGATGCTGGCCAGCATCCGGTCCAGCAATTGGCCCGAGCGCCCGACAAAGGGCAGGCCCAGCCGGTCCTCATCGGCGCCCGGCGCCTCGCCCACCAGCATGATCTTCGCCGCCGGATTGCCATCGGCAAAGACAAGGTTCTTGGCCGAAGCCTTGAGCGCACAGCCCTCGAAAGCGGCCAGCGCTGCCTTCAGCTCGTCCAGCGTTGTGGCAGCGTTGGCAGCCTGACGCGCGCTTTCAGCGGCAATGTCTGGCGCCACCATCGCGGCAGGCGCGGGGCGGGGAGATGAGGCCGGTGTGGCATTCGGCCTTGCAAATGGCGTCTCGCGACCCGCTGGCAGACTTCGCCCGGCAACTTCGCTCGCAGCGGTTGGCCGCACGACCTCTGCCCGCGAAGGCTCCGGCAGCGCGCTCTCGGCAAAGCGATCATGCGGCGCTTCATCCAGCCCTTCACCGACGCCCATCTGCGCATACCAGCCGAGAAGCTGAGCCGCCTCATGGGGCGAGAGTGGGTGCGGGTTGGACATGGGGGAGGTTGTAGCGGGTTTGGGCGGGGGAGTCAGGTGGGCTATTTGCCTGCGGCGAGGGCTTCGTCGCGGAGCTTCTTCAAAGCATCAACAAAGTAAGCATCAGGAGGCGCCAGCTTTCCTACGCGATGCATCTCTTCTGCAATCTTCAGAGCCAGGCCAAAATGATGCGATGGCCGGTCACCTGCATCAGCAAGCTTCCAGTAGGAAACAATCAGATCGCGCTGCCATTCCATGTTGCCCGGGTCGCGCCCCGCCAGCGTTGTGGCAATGGCAAGTGCGTCCCTGAAGCTTGCCAGCGCGCCCTGCAGATCGCCCTGCGCGCGGAGCACATTGCCGATCTTCTCGTGGCTGACGGAGAGATCGCGCTGCCATTCCATGTTGCCCGGGTCGCGCCCCGCCAGCATTGTGGCGATGCCAAGTCCGGCCTTGTAGCTGGTGAGCGCGCCCGGCAGATCGCCCTGTGCGCGCAGCACATCGCCGATCTTGTTGTGGCTGACGGAGAGATCGCGCTCGTCGCCAGACGCTCTGGAGGCGACCATGGCCTGATTGTAGGCCGCAAAAGCCTCCGGCAAGGTGCCATGCGTCCTGAAAATGTCGCCAAGTTTGAACCAGTAGAAGGGATTCTCCGGGTGCAGTTTTACAGCCTCAGAAAACGCCTGCATCGCCTCTTCATGCCTGAAGGAAATTGTCAGCACGTCTGCTTTCTCTGACCAGAGCAGGGCCTCGCCTCGCTGCCTGTCAAGTCGCTCATCGGTCTCGCGCGCCAATTGCTTGTCCAGCACAGCCAGCGCCCCCTCGGCGTCAGCCTTGGCCATGCGCTTGCGTGCTTCGGTGAGGGCGGCGTCAATCTCGGAGCCGAGGTTGCTTGGTGTGAGCTTTTCCGCGCCTTTCGCCAGCAGTGCGTCGACGGCGGCACGGATATATTCTTCTTCGCGACCAGCGGGAATGGATGCATCCATCTCCGCCTTCTCGAACAGCACGGCGAGATATTTCGGCTCGATGCCTTTTTCGCGTGCGATGGCCGCCATCATTTCGGCGTGCCGCGCGGTATCCAGCGAAGCGGCTGTGTCCAGCTTGTTCTCGATCCGCGTCAGCCGCTGTAGCGTCTGGCGCGCCACGGGCACGGCGAGAATGTCCTTCGCTTTGCCATCGCTGAGTGCTGCCTCGCAGGCCTGCCGGAAAATCTCGAAGGCGAGATCATGCGCCTCGTGGTTGTCCGAGCCTTGGCCAAAGGGCAGGAAGGTCTTGTCCAGCTCGGCCATGCGGTTGCGCAGGAAGGTGGCAATCTTGGTGGGGTCGAGGTCTTGGGCCGCCAGTTCCTGCGGGCCGATCAGCATCTTTGGCAGCGCCGCGCCAAAATGTGTCAGCGCCTGCGCCAGATCAGCCATCACCACAGCGGGATCACGGTGGCGCGGCGAGCGGGCACGATCCATGACCACACGCTCAATGCGCTTGGTCACATCGCCGCAAAAGCTTGAGAACGGGTTGGCTGGTCCCTGCCCGCCAAAGGCCTCAGCCAATTTGCCGCCCAGATCGCCGACATCCTTTAGGCCAAGCTCTGCAAGCTCGGACCCAGCGATGCCGACGCCTGCCAGCGCGAGTCCAGCGAGCTTGGGCAGGCTTATGCCCGCGACGGCACCCGCGAGTGATTCCAGTAAGATCATGCCAGCATCCCAACCCAGAATAAGATGTGGGGATGCTCTGGCCGATTTGGCAAGATACCTCCCCCACCCCTACCCATCTTTCCCCACACCGGATGCGGCCATCTCCCGCCTTGCGTCGCCTTGTCTGGCGCGGCATCACTCTCTTGAGTTTCGACGGCAGATAGTTCATATGTAAACTATCTGGTAGCAGTCGGTTGACGGGAGTGATGCGATGGACCTGACAGAGGCACAATCTGAGCCGCGCGAGGCGATGGAATATGATGTTGTCATCGTCGGTGCGGGCCCGGCGGGGCTGGCGGCCGCCATCCATCTCAAGCAGATCAATGCGGATGTGTCCGTGGTCGTGGTCGAGAAGGGTTCCGAGATCGGCGCGCATATTCTCTCGGGCGCGGTGAGCGATCCGTCAGGGCTCGATGCGCTTTTGCCCGAGTGGCGCGCGGATGACAGCCGCCCGCTGACCACGCAGGTCACCGAAGATCAGTTCCTGTTTCTGGGGCCGGCTGGCGGCATCCGCCTGCCGAACTTCGCCATGCCGAAGTTAATGAACAACCATGGCAACTTCGTAGGCTCGCTTGGCAACGTGACGCGCTGGCTGGCAACGCAGGCCGAGGCACTTGGCGTCGAGATCTATCCGGGTTTTGCCGCTGCCGAGGTGTTGTTTGACGACAAGGGCGCAGTGACCGGCATCGCCACCGGCGACATGGGGATTTCCAAGGACGGCTCGATCTCCGACCGTTTCACACGCGGGATGGAGCTGCGCGGCAAGTACACGCTGTTTGGCGAAGGTGTGCGCGGGCATCTGTCGAAACAGCTGATCAAGCGCTTCGATCTCGAGGCAGGCAGGCAACCGCAGAAATTCGGCATCGGCCTGAAGGAGCTGTGGCAGGTCAAGCCCGAGAAGCACCACAAGGGGCTGGTGCAGCACTCGTTCGGCTGGCCGCTCGACATGAAGACCGGCGGCGGCTCGTTCCTCTACCATTTTGACGACAACCTGGTGTCCGTCGGCTTCGTGGTGCATCTCAACTACCAGAACCCGACGCTGTCGCCATTTGACGAATTCCAGCGCTTCAAGACACACGAGATGGTGCGCGATGTGTTCGAGGGCGGCAAGCGCCTGAGCTATGGCGCCCGGGCCATCACCGAAGGCGGCTGGCAATCCGTGCCGAAGCTGGCCTTCCCGGGCGGCGCGCTCATCGGCTGCTCGGCAGGCTTCGTCAATGTGCCGCGCATCAAGGGCAGCCACAATGCCGTGATTTCCGGCATGCTGGCCGCCGACCATGTGTTTGCGGCGCTGGAACAGGGCCGCGCCCATGACGAGATCAGCAGCTACGAGGACGCCTGGCGCTCATCGGACATTGGCCGCGATCTCAAGCCGGTTCGCAACGTCAAGCCGCTGTGGTCCCGATATGGCACGCTCGGCGGTGTCGTGCTGGGCGGCGTCGACATGTGGCTCAACCAGCTCACGGGCTTCTCCCCCTTCGGCACGCTGGCGCATGGCAAGGCCGACCACGAGACGCTGAAGCCGATCGATCAGGTCAAGCCGATCTGCTATCCCAAGCCTGATGGCGTGATCTCGTTCGACAAGCTGTCTTCGGTGTTCATGTCCTCGACCAACCATGAAGAAGACCAGCCTGCGCATCTGAAACTCATCGATCCCACCGTGCCGATCACGAGGAACCTGCCGATGTATGGCGAACCGGCACGGCTCTACT
>JAYWHQ010000208.1:0-4086 GCA_043777655.1 Allobosea sp.
GACGCAAAGACCAAGGAACTGGCCGAGACCAAGGCCAAGTCCGACGCAAAATCAAAGACGGTCGCTGCTGCCAAGGCCGAAGCCGATGCCAAGACGAAGGCCGATGCCAAGCTGAAGGCAGACGCCAAGGTCAAGGCCGAGGCCGAGCAGAAGACCGCTGCTGCTGCGAAGAAGGAGCAGGACAGCAAGAAGATTGTCGCTGCGAAGCCTTCCGAGACGCCGGCTGCTCCGAAACTGGCTGATCCCAAGACCACAGCGAGTGTGCCGAAAGACAAGGAAGAGCCTGTTGCTGCAGCCGAGCCCAGCGCCGATTTCCGCTGGCCTGCACGTGGCCGCGTGATCTCCGGCTTCTCGGGCAAGGGCGGCAATGAGGGCATCAACATTTCCGTGCCGGAAGGCACGCCGGTGAAGGCAGCTGAAGGCGGCACCGTCGCCTATGCCGGCAACGAGCTGAAGGGCTATGGCAACCTGGTGCTCATCCGCCACCCGAATGGCTATGTCTCGGCCTATGCCCATAATGGTGCGCTGAGCGTCAAGCGCGGTGATGCGGTCAAGCGCGGCCAGGTGGTGGCCACTTCGGGCCAGACCGGCAATGTGGCCTCGCCACAGCTGCATTTCGAGCTGCGCAAAGGCTCCACCCCGGTCGATCCGTCGCCTTATCTGAGCAACTGATCGCCGCGACGCACACAAGATTCGATCAGCATCCGCGAGACCCCGCTGATCGTTGCGAGAGGCGGGATGGTCCAAAGACAGGCCATCCCGCTTCTGTCATGTCTGGCGTCATGTTGGACGCCTTGATCCCCAATTTGGCTAGCCGACCGCTTTTTTGGCTGCCGCAGGCTTCTTCGCGACCGCAGGCTTCTTCTCGCCTGCAGTCTGCTTGGCGGCTGCAGGCTTCTTCGCAGCTGCGGGTTTTTTAGCTGCTGCTGCCGGCTTTTTCGCCGCCGTGGCCTTGCCCCGCGCAGGCTTCTTGCCACCGCCTGCAGCGGCCTTGGCGTTCAGCAACTCGACTGCCTGTTCAAGCGAAACAGAGTCCTGCGTCAACGTCTTGGGCAGGGTCGCATTGACCTTGCCCCAGTTGACATAGGGGCCGTATTTACCGGCGCGCGCGACAATCGCACCGCCATCGGGATGGTCACCCACGGCCCGGCCAGGCGTTGCTGCGCCACCGCCAAAACGGCTGCCGCCGCCACCGGCTTCCTTGGTCATGATGAGATCGATGGCGCGATTGGCGCCGATCTCAAGAATTTCATCATCCTTGCCGATGTTGGCGTAGGTCTTGCCGTGCTGGACGTATGGGCCGTAGCGGCCGATGCCGGCCAGGATAGGCTCACCAGACTCAGGGTGTTTCGCGACTTCCTTCGGCAGTTCCAGCAGGGCCAGCGCCTTGGCGAAGTCTACGCCGCCCGATGTCAGACCCTTGGGCAGGCTCTGGCGCTTGGGCTTCTCGCCTTCGCCCAGCTGAACATAGGCGCCGAAGCGGCCATCACGCACCGTGACGTCCATGTCGGTGACCGGGTCCTTGCCGAGCAGCCGCACGCCGGGCCCGAGCGTGGAGCCACCCTCTGCCGTCGGATTGCCGTCGCCTGCCGGCACAGACAGGGGCCGGGTAAACTTGCACTCGGGATAGTTCGAGCAGCCGACAAAGGAGCCAAACTTGCCAAGCTTGAGCGACAGGTTGCCCGTGCCGCAAACCTGGCAGGTGCGCGGATCGCTGCCATCTGCGCGCGCCGGGAACACATGGTCACCCAGAATGCCGTTCAGCGCTTCCAGCACGTCCGTGATGCGCAGTTCCTTGGTCTCGGCGACCTGCTTGGCAAAGTCGTCCCAGAACTCGCGCAGGATGACTTTCCAGTCGACCTCGGCGTTGGAGACGCGGTCAAGCTTCTCTTCAAGTGCTGCCGTGAAATCGAACTCGACATAGCGCTTGAAGAAGCTCTCGAGGAACGCCGTCACCAGCATGCCCTTGTCTTCCGGCACCAGCCGCTTCTTGTCGATGCGGACATATTCGCGGTCGCGCAGCGTCGCGAGCGTCGCGGCATAGGTCGAAGGGCGGCCAATACCAAGCTCTTCCATGCGCTTGACGAGGCTGGCCTCGGAGAAGCGCGGCGGCGGCTCGGTGAAATGCTGGGTCGAGACGATCTCGCGCCTGTCGAGCGTTTCGCCTGCCTTCATCAGAGGCAGGCGCTTTGAGTCCTCGTCTTCGCCATCATCCGTGCTCTCCTGATACAGCGTCAGGAAGCCGTCGAACAGCACGACCTGGCCGGTCGCGCGCAGATCGAGCGTGCGGGTGCCGACCCTGGCCGCAATCTCGACGGTGGTGCGCTCCATTTCGGCCGACTCCATCTGGCTGGCGATGGTGCGCTTCCAGATCAGCTCATAGAGCCGCGCCTGCTCGGGCTCCAGCGCCTTGATGACGTAGGCTGGCAGGCGGCCAAGGTCTGTCGGGCGGATGGCCTCATGGGCCTCCTGCGCGTTCTTGGCCTTGACGGTGTATTTGCGCGGAACGCCGGCCACATATTTGTCGCCGAACTCCTTGCCGATCACGCGGCGGGCGGCTGCAATCGCGCTGCCATCCATGTCGACGCCGTCGGTGCGCATGTAGGTGATGAGACCAACTGTCTCGCCGCCAATATCGACACCTTCATAGAGCCGCTGTGCGACCTGCATGGTGCGCGCTGGCGCCATGCCAAGCTTGCGCGAGGCCTCTTGCTGCAAGGTCGAGGTGGTGAAGGGCGGGTAGGGGTGGCGCTTGGCGGGCTTGGCCTCGACGGAGGTCACGGAAAAAGTCGCTGTGTCGAGTGCGGTCTTGAAGGCTGCCGCTTCCTCGCCCTTGCCGATGTCGAGACGGGTGATCTTCTTGCCATCAGCGCCGACAAGCCGGGCTTCGAAAGTCGCGTTGGCCGCAGTCGCCAGCGTTGCGACCAGCGACCAATATTCGCGCGCCCGGAAGGCCTCGATCTCGCGCTCGCGCTCGCAGACGAGCCGCAAGGCAACCGATTGCACGCGGCCCGCCGAGCGGGCGCCCGGCAGCTTGCGCCACAGCACAGGCGACAGCGTGAAACCCACGAGATAATCCAGCGCGCGGCGCGCCAGATAGGCATCGACCAGCGCCTGATCGATCTGGCGCGGGTTGGCCAGCGCCTTCTGCACCGATTCCTTGGTGATGGCATTGAAGGTGACCCGCTCGACCGGAATGCCCTTCAGCGCCTTTTTCTCGTTCAGCGCTTCCAGCACATGCCAGGAAATCGCTTCGCCTTCGCGGTCCGGATCCGTCGCCAGAATGACCTTTTCGGCGCCCTTGGCGGCGCGCACGATCTCGGCAACCTGCTTGGCGCCACGCCCTTCGATCTCCCACAGCATGCGGAAATCATTGTCAGGATCGACTGAACCATCCTTGGGCGGCAGGTCACGGATATGACCGAAAGAGGCGATGACAGTGTAATCCGAACCAAGGTATTTGTTGATGGTCTTGGCCTTGGCAGGCGACTCGACAACAAGAACCTTCATGGCGTGACTTTCAGGGGTCAACCCGGCGGAGGGCTGCCCTCACAAAATGGGGAATCCGGCAAGGGCCGCAACGGCGCGGCCTCAACAGTGTTCCCGCCCCATGACGGAAAAGCGCGGCCCGCGCAAGCTGGCAAGGCCGCACAGGACATCTGTTCCAGCCCAATCATCGCAATGTCAGGCCAGCGGCCCGGGCATGTCAGGGCAGGGGTCCAAGCCTTTGCGGGTCGCGATCAGGCGTGCGGCCTGCGGCCACATCAAGGATCAGCCTGCGGTGCATCGGCAAGAGATCGCGTTGTGCGTAGCGTTGCGTGATCGTCTGACGGGCTGCAATGCGAATGTCCTGCAGCGCGTCGCGACGCGAGAGAAGCTCGTCGATGCGGGTCGCCATGGCGTCGGTGTCGAAGAAATCGGTCAGAAAGCCGTTGCGGCCATCCTCGATCACTTCGCGCACGGGCGCGGTGTCTGACGCCAGCACGATCGCGCCGCAACTCATGGCCTCCATCATCGACCATGACAACACGAAAGGCACCGTCAGATAGACATGCACCGTGGAAACCTGCATGGCGTCACGGAAAA
>JAYWHQ010000209.1:0-4086 GCA_043777655.1 Allobosea sp.
GACGTGATGAACGACCAGCGCAAGGTGGTGTTCGAGCAGCGCCGTGATTTCATGCGTGAGGACACCGTTCGCCCCACCATCGACGACATGCGCCATGCAGTGGTGGAGGATGTGGTCACACGGCGCATCCCGCCCGAGGCTTACCCGGAGCAATGGGATGCGAGCGGCCACAAGGAAGACGTGCTGACCTTCCTCAATCTGGATTTGCCGATCGAGGATTGGGCGAAGGAAGAAGGCATTGCCGATGCCGAGCTGCGCGAGCGCATCCTGAAGGCCGCCAATGACGACTATGCCGCCCGCATCGAGCGCAACACCGAGCAGGTGATGGTCTATATCGAGAAGCAAGTGCTGCTGCAGACACTTGACCATCTCTGGCGCGAGCATCTCGTGACGCTGGATCACCTGCGGCAGGTCGTGGGCTGGCGCGGCTATGCCCAGCGCGACCCGCTGAACGAATACAAGCAGGAAGCTTTCGAGCTGTTTGACGGGCTCATCAACAAGCTGCGCGAGCAGGTGACCGGCAACCTGATGCGCATCGAGGTGCGCTTCGATGCACCTGACGAAGGCACGCCCGAGACGGGCGGCTTTGGCGGCGAGATGAACGCGCCAGTCTCATCGAATTTCCTGGCGGACTCCGGCGTCAGCCCGGACGCACGCGACCCGAATGACCCCTCGACATGGGGCCGCGTCGGCCGCAACGAGGCCTGCCCCTGCGGCTCCGGCAAGAAATTCAAGCATTGCCACGGGCAGATCGCCTGAGCCTGGAATTCTAGCCGTGTCGGAGATGGCAGAACATGATGGCGAAATCAGCGTCGAAGTCGATTGGGCAGCCAAAGATGTAGCGGCCTATACGCGGATCCTCGCATCGGCGCAGGCCAGCGTTACCGGCAAGGATGACCGCAAATGGTCATCAGCAGCTGGTGCGGCTGCCGCAGTCCTGGCAGGCGCTGCCGTCTTCACAGTGACACCATCACCCCTGTGGATCACGCTCGCATTCTTCGCTGGCTTCGGCGCAGTGATGGCCGGGCAATGGGCTTTCTATTTCGACATGCGCGACAGCGCGATCAGCGAACGCCTTTTTGCTGGCGATCCAGAAGCCTTCCCGGCACGAAAGACAACTTTAGGGCAGGACTATCTGAGCGAATCCAACGCAGGTCGTTATGCGAGAATTGCCTTGTCCAGCATTAAGCGAATCAGCCGCACAGATGGCTTGCTTCTGGTCTGGACCAGCCGAGCCGATGCGCTGGCCATCCCGGAGCGTTGCTTCGAAACGCCTGAGGCCGCCACCGTCTTCGCCGAGACCTTGGAGGCGCGCATCAAGGCCTCTGCGCCCGCACTTACAGGCTGACCCGGCCCCTCGCGACCAGCGCCCTCATGCGCTCGTCATGGGCGGACCATTGCACGCGGCTCTTGAGCTTGCGACCTGTCGCCAGCCGTTTGGCTGCCTGCTGCGTGCCGATGGCCACACCCATGCGCGTCGTGTCCGCCTTGAAGCCGAAGGTCGCCTCCGGCACGAGGCCGGTGACAGGATGGCCGACCGAGGCCAGATGCGTGCGCACATTGACGCAATAGCGCACAGACAGCACCGAGAACCGCGTCTCGTTATGACCAGCGCGATACTTCATGACGGCGGTGCAGATGTCGCCCTTGGCAAGCTTCCAGGCCTGCCCGAGATAGGCCACGCCGAGGCGGATATTGGTTTCGGGGTCAGCCAGCTCTTCCAGCGTGCCCTTGTGGCCGAGCATCCGGGCGGTGGGCGGCATCACCTGCATCAGGCCGACCTCGCCGGCCGCGCCCGCCGCACGGGGATTGTAGTTGCTTTCGACGCGCATCACGGCGTCGGCGAGCGCAGAAGGCATGTCGTATTTCTCGGCCTCGCGCGCCGCCAGCTTGCGGAAGCTGTCCTTGCCCATCGCGGCGGTTGCAGACACCGGCTTGGGCACTGTTTCCGGCGAAACCTCTGCATGCGCATTGCAGGACGTCGCGAGCCACAGACCCGCCGCCAGCAGGGATAGCCCGATGCTGGCCGAGGCGTCGCGCATCACGAACTCACCCCCAGCCGCGATTATTCAACCGCGGGCAGGGTTGCGCGTGGCGCTGGTGCAGAGCGACGTATGGCACCGGCAGCAACAGGCACCGGAGCAGGCGCCGCCGCTGGTGCAGGCTCGGGGCTGGAGCCGACAAACGGCACATAGCTGAAGGCGCGCTGGTAGATCGAGCGCTGGTCAGCGGCGGGGGCCACTGGCGCTTCCGTCTTGGCCACGTCTGTGGTGCTGCGCGGGGCAGGCTTGGCCGAACCTGCACCGGCAGGCGCTGTCGCGACAGCGGTGCGCGGCGCAATCGGGCGTGGCGTTGCAGCAACAGGGGCGGCAGCCACTTCCGGTTCTGTTGTGGCAGCGGAGCTGGCGGCAGCCAGAATGGCGTCATTGCTGGCCGAGGTGGCACGCGCCGTCCCCCGCGCATTGCCGCTGGAATCAAGCACAACGACGCGCGGGCCGCTGGTCAGCGCTTCGGGGCGGCTGATGCCGACATCGCGCGAGGCCCACGACGCCTTGGCGTTCAAACCGCTTGCGCCTGACGAAGCAAGCGTGCGCTTGAAGCTGTCATGCTGGTCACCGTCATCATAGATGAGCTTGATCGCAGGCGTGCCCCTGGCAATGAGCGCGGCCACCCGGCTGTCATCATCGCGGCGTTTGGACGCGATGGCCTGGGCAAAACTCTCGCTCTGCGGCAATGCTGCGCAGTTGCCATCGCGCCCGAAAGCATAACGTGCATTGCAGACGGCCACCTGCGGCTGCGTCCTGGTGGCTTCGAACACGTCGGAGCCCTCTTTCAGGTTGCGCCAGAATGGCATGTTGGGATCAAGCCGGTGCTTGGTGAGGTTTTCCGCCGTCATCCGGAATGGGAATGACTGCATCTGCACCGAACGCTGGCCGCCGCTATGGGCCTCGCGCACCAACGCATAAAGCTCGGCAATCTGGTCATCGGTCATCGAGTAGCAGCCAGATGACGAGCAGGCACCATGCACCATCAGGTGCGCGCCGGTGCGGCCATGCGCCCGGTCGAACGCATTGGGGTAGCCCATGTTGAACGACAGGTAGAACGCGGAGTTCGGATTCATGTGAACAGGCGCGATGTCATAGAAACCTTCAGGCGCCATACGGTCGCCCTCGCGCTTCTTTGGACCGAGCTGGCCGGACCAGCGGCACATCGGATAGGTTTTCAGCAGCGCATATTGCCCGTCGGCACGGCGCTTCCAGACCTCAAGCTCGGATTCTTTCTTGAACGAGCGGATCAGGATCGGCTGATCGCGCGTCATGCCCTTCTCGTTGAAGAGAGCATACATTTCCGGCGGCAGCGGCACCGTGTGGCGCTGCCCCGTGCGATTGCGGCTTTCCTCGCAAGCGCCGACCGAAACGGCGACCAGTGCCGCCAATGTGAGGTTTTTCCAGTTCAAATGACCCACAACCCTGTAACGCGACCGGGAAGGCAGAAACGGCTGCCATCCGGAACCTGTTGCATTCGACGCACCGCAAAAGGATTTATGACCGTTAGCCTTGACTGTTCCTTACCACAACAGCCGCAAAACTCACGATATGGTCAACACAGTGTTAACGGCTGAAATGTGACGTCTGCCCTGCAAAAGCCCAGAATTTTGAAACAGGCGCCATTTCAATCCTTCAGAGATTGCGCCCGATGCCCAGAAACTTGGCCTCTCGCTGCGATCTGAGCGTCACTGCATCCAGCCCGGCCATGGTGGAAAGCTGCGTGGCGATTGCCTGGCCTGCCGACGCAATTGCCGCTTCCGCGTCACGATGCGCACCACCAGTCGGCTCGACCACCACCGAATCGATCACGCCGAACCGGAAGAGGTCCTGCGCTGTAATCTTCATGCCCGTCGCCGCATCCTGCGCCCGTGCCGTATCGCGCCAGAGAATAGAGGCCGCCCCCTCCGGCGAGATCACGGAATAGATCGAATGCTCCATCATCAGCACGCGGCTTGCGGTGGCCACCGCGATGGCACCTCCCGAGCCACCTTCGCCAATGACAATGGCGATGCTTGGCGTCGGCAAGCCAAGGCAGGCG
>JAYWHQ010000210.1:0-4080 GCA_043777655.1 Allobosea sp.
GAATAGGTGGCACTTCAGATTCTGCACTAAATTCATCCAGAAGGGTGCGGTATGGCTGATTTTCTGCGTTGCAACTTGCGTTCATTTGTTCGAGCTTCAACACCTCGGGCTTTAAATGTGGGAGGCAGGACATGACCAAGGAAAAAGGTATCATTTCAGCAGGTCAGCTGGATCGACGCTCTGTGATCCAGCTTGGCGGTGGGCTGGCGTTGCTGGCGGGAACAGGCGGCACTGCACTGGCGCAGGCCAAGGCCAAGCCGCTGAAGGTTGCAGCGATTTATACGGTGCCGGTGGAGCAGCAATGGGTCAGCCGCATCCACAAGGCACTCACCATTGCCAAGGACCGCGGCGACATCACCTACAAGTGGTCCGAGAATGTGGCCAACACCGACTATGAGCGCGTCATGCGCCAGTATTCGACAGAGGGCATGGACCTGATCGTGGGCGAATCCTTCGCGGTGGAACGGGCCGCGCGCAAGGTCGCGTCCGATTTCCCGAAGATCGCCTATCTGATGGGCTCGTCCTTCCAGCCTTCGAAGCCGAACTATTCGGTCTTCGACAACTTCATCCATGAGCCGGCTTATTTGACCGGCATTGTGGCGGGCAAGGCGACCAAGACAAATGTCATTGGCCTGGTCGGCGGTTTCGCCATCCCCGAGGTCAACCGGCTGATGCACGCCTTCATGGAGGGCGTGTTGTCGGTCAACAAGGACGCAAAGTTCCTCGTGACCTTCATCAACTCCTGGTATGACCCGCCCAAGGCCAAGGAAGCAGCCTTCGCCATGATCGATAAGAAGGCAGACGTCATGTATGCCGAGCGTTTCGGCGTGACGGACGCTGCCAAGGAACGCGGCGTCAAGGCCATCGGCAATGTGATCGACACAGCTGGCCAGTATCCCGGAATCGTGCTGGCTTCTGCCTTGTGGCACATGGAACCCACCATTGACCGGGCCATTCGCAACGTGCTCGCAGGCACGTTCGAGCCAGCCGACTATGGCGTCTACAGCTATATGGCGCATGGCGGCGCGAGCCTGTCCGAGCTTGATCCCAAGCTGGTGCCGGCGGACGTCATCGCCATGGTCAAGGCCAAGGAGAAGGACATTCTCGACGGCGCCTTCCGCGTGAACGTGAATGACGCCGAGCCGAAGTCGACCGCCTGAGCCGACACCTGAGAGCTTCTTTGCGGGAGCTTATCACCCAGCACTGCCTGCCATGATCCATGGCAGGCAGTGCTGCGTGGGGCCTTTTCTTGAACCGCGACAGGACGGCCATGCGGCCTGACACAGGACCACATGTCGAGCAGCCGCTGCTGAAGCTGCAAGGCATCAGCAAGCGCTTTGGTGCGCTGCAAGCCAATTATGCCATCGATCTCGGACTCAGAACCGGCGAGATCGTCGCCCTGCTCGGCGAGAATGGCGCAGGCAAGACCACGCTGATGAACATCCTGTTCGGTCACTATGTGGCCGATACCGGGCAGGTTTTTCTGGCGAATGGTGCTGGCCAATGGTCAGAACTCGAGCGTGGTTCACCGCAGGCTGCGCTGAAAGCCGGCATCGGCATGGTGCACCAGCATTTCACGCTGGCCGAGAACCTGACTGGTTTCGAGAACATCATTCTGGGCGTCGAACCGTGGTTTTCCTTCGGTACGCGACGTGCACAGGCACGCGCCCGGCTGGCAGATTTGATGGAGCGCACCGGTCTCGTGGCCAGCCTCGATGTGCCGGTCGAGAACCTGAGCGTCGGCGAGCGGCAACGCATCGAGATTCTCAAGGCGCTTTATCGCAATGCCCGCATCCTTGTGCTCGATGAGCCCACGGCGGTGCTGACCCCGCAGGAAGCTGACAGCCTGTTCGTTGCCCTGCGGCAGCTTGCGGCCAGCGGGCTGGCGATCCTCTTCATCAGCCACAAGTTGCCCGAAGTGTTGGCGCTGTCGCATCGCATTGTGGTGCTGCACGGCGGGCGCAAGGTGGCTGACCAGCCAACGCAAGGAGCGGACAGGCAAAGCATCGCCACTCTGATGGTGGGGCGCGAGGTCGAGGTGGAGCGTCCTGCACCTGCGCACCCAGGACAGGCCATGCTTCAATTTTCGAGCGTTCAGGCTGGCGCGGGTCGCGATCAGTTGCATGATGTCAATCTGGTCGTGCGCGCTGGCGAGATTGTCGGCATCGCGGGCGTCTCCGGCAATGGCCAGCAGACGCTGGCAGCGCTGGTCGCAGGGCTGGCCAGGCCCCATGCCGGGCGCATGGCTGCGCTGGGCGCACCCACGCAAGCCACGCCCTCATCGATGGTGGCGCGCGGCGTTGGCCGGCTGGCGGAAGACCGTCACCGCGATGGCATGGTCGGCGACATGAGCGTGGCCGAGAACCTCGTCATGGAGCGGCGGCGGCAGCCGGATTTCAACCGGATGGGCTTTCAGCGCGGTTTGGCCATGCGCATGGCTGCCGAAGAGGCGATCAGCAGTTTCGATGTTCGCTGCCCCGGCCCTGATGCGCCGCTCAGGCTCCTGTCGGGCGGCAACATCCAGAAGCTCCTGCTGGCGCGCGCGCTGGCCAATGATCCAAAGCTCATTCTCGCAAACCAGCCCACACGCGGGCTTGATGTCGGCGCCACATCGCAAGTCCATGGCCGGTTGCGGCAGGCGGCGGAAGCAGGCGCCGCCGTGCTGCTGATCTCCGAGGATCTCGACGAACTGTTTGCGCTTTCGCACCGCATTGCCGTGATGCATGCTGGTCATTTGACAGCCGCCGTCGATGCAAAAGCACTTGATGTGAATGCCATTGGCCAGGCCATGGCCGGCCAGGCAGGGCCACAATTCGCGCAATCGGCGTCCGGGGTGGCCGCATGATCCGCTTCGAGCCGCGCGCCCATGCAACGATCACCCTGCTGGTGCTGGTGCCGGTCGCATCGGGGCTGGCGGCTCTTGCGCTTTCCATGTTGATCCTGTGGCTGAGTGGTGCACCCACCGCGCGTGCTGCTGGCCTGCTGCTGCAAGGTGCGGCAGGCTCCGTCTTTGCCATCACCGAGACACTGACACGCGCCACACCGCTCATCTTGACCGGACTGGCGGCAGCTGTCGCTTTTCGCGCAAAGCTCTGGAACATTGGTGGTGAGGGCCAGCTCTATGCGGGCGCGCTGGCCGCGAGCGCTGTCGGCACCGGCCTCATCACGCTGCCGCCGATCCTGATGATCCCGCTCGTTTGCCTTGCGGGCGCGGCCGCCGGTGCGCTGGCGCTGCTGGGTCCTGTGCTGCTGAAGGCCAAGCTCTCGGTCGATGAGGTTGTCACCACCCTGCTGCTGAATTTCATCATCCTGCTTTTCGTGCAGATGATGCTGGAGGGTCCGATGAAGGACCCGATGGGCATGGGCTGGCCACAGACCCAGCCGATCATCGACGAGGGTGTTTTACCGCGCCTGATCTCGCAGATGCGCCTTCATGCAGGCATCATCATCGCACTGGTGGCGGCGCTTTTCGTCCATGTGATGATGACACGCACGGTCGTTGGCTTCGAGATGCGTGCGGTCGGCGGCAATGCCAGCGCCGCGCGGTTTGCAGGCATCCCGGTGACGGCGACGCTGGTAAAAACCGCGCTCCTGTCCGGCGCTTTGGCGGGGCTGGCGGGTGTCAGTGAAGTCGCCGGCCTGAAGGGGTATCTCACCTCCGACCTCTCGCCCGGCTTCGGCTATTCCGGCATTGTGGTGGCGATGCTGGCCGCGCTTAATCCGCTGGCCGTGGTGCCTTCCGCCATCTTCATCGCAGGCGTGTTTGTGGGCGCTGACACGATGAGCCGCACGCTGGGCATCTCGAATTATTTCGCTGATCTGGTGGTGGCGCTGGCCTTGCTCTGCGTGCTGATCGGCTCGCTGTTCACGCGCTATCGGTTGCGTCTGGTGAGGGCCGGCTGATGGAAGCGCTCGAAATTCTCTGGCAGGCGAACTTCTGGGCAGCTGCCATCCGCATCGCAACGCCCTTCATCTTCGGCGTGCTGGGCGCGCTGATCTGCGAGCGGGCGGGCGTGCTCAATCTCGGCATCGAGGGTATCTTCGTTGCAGGCGCGGTGTCCGGCTGGCTCGCCGTTTACT
>JAYWHQ010000211.1:0-4058 GCA_043777655.1 Allobosea sp.
GAAAATGCCTTTATGGCGGGCATGACCATACGCCCATTTCATCTTCCATGCGCGCTCGCGCGCGCCGGCCTGGGTGGCGCTGGCAGCGTCAAGGGTGCTGCGCCTGCCATTTGTCACGACGTATCACGGCTCCTATTCGACCCGCTCTGCTGTCAAGACGCTCTACAATTCCGTCATGGCACGCGGCGATGTCGTGATCGCCAATTCGCACTACACTGCCGACATGATCGCCGAGATGCACCCGTTTGCCCGCGAGCGCATCCGTGTTGTGCATCGGGGCACGGATTTTTCCAGCTTCGCGCCAGCCTCCGTCGCACCCGAGCGGGTCGAGAAGTTGCGGAGCGACTGGCAGGTCGAGCCTGACCGCCGCATTGTGCTGCTGCCCGGCAGGCTTACCGGCTGGAAAGGCCAGCGTGTGCTCATTGAGGCGGCGGCCAGCTTGCGCCAGCGCGGCGTCATTGATGCGGTCTATGTGCTGGCGGGTGATGCACAAGGGCGTGAGGCCTACGTGAAGGAACTTGATGCGCTGATCGCCAGACACGGGCTTGAAGGCATCGTGCGCCGTGTGGGTCACTGCACCGACATGCCCGCCGCCTTTCTGGCCTCAGCGGTGGTGGCTGTGCCCTCGACCGAGCCCGAAGCCTTCGGGCGGGTCGCCGTCGAGGCACAGGCCATGGGCACGCCGGTTGTCGTGTCTGATCTGGGCGCTGTTCCCGAGACAGTGCTGGCGCCGCCCCAGACCGCCGCACAGGAGCGCACGGGCTGGCGGGTGCAGGCGGGGGATGCAAACGCGCTCGCCGATGGCCTGGGTGAAGCCCTGGCGCTGCGGCCCTCAGCCGCAGACAATCTGGCCCTGAGGGCGCGCCGCCATGTCGAGGCGCATTTCTCTCTGGACCATATGGTGGCGGAGACGCTGGACGTTTATTGCGCGCTTGTCGG
The DNA here is from genome assembly GCA_043777655.1 of Allobosea sp. Classification (GTDB taxonomy): domain Bacteria; phylum Pseudomonadota; class Alphaproteobacteria; order Rhizobiales; family Beijerinckiaceae; genus Allobosea. The sequence continues at coordinate 940 of JAYWHQ010000211.1, forward strand.
GCGATAACAGCGCGCCATCGCCGCGCAAAACGAGATCATGCGCGCCTTTCGCCACGCATAACATTGACATACGCGCTCCATGTGCAATGTGTCTGCGCAACTGGTGCGTCCGCGCCTCAATCAGGAGATCACTGCCATTCGCCGTCCGTTCCGCCCCGCGCCAGCCCCCCAGAAAGACGGGCCGCGCTCGAACCGCGACATTCGCGGCGTTCGTGAAGTCCAGCTCATCGATGACACCGGTGCCAACCGGGGTGTTGTCCCCTTCTTCGATGCACTCAAGATTGCCGAAGATGCAGGGCTGGATCTGGTTGAAATCTCGCCAAATGCCGTGCCGCCGGTCTGCAAGGTGCTGGATTACGGCCGCTTCCGCTTTCTGGAGCAGAAGAAGGCCAATGAAGCCCGCAAAAAGCAGAAGACCGTCGAGATCAAAGAGGTCAAGCTCCGCCCCGGTATCGACAAGCACGATTACGACGTCAAGATGAAGTCGATGCGCGGCTTCTTCGACGAGGGCGACAAGGTCAAGGTGACGCTCCGCTTCCGTGGCCGCGAAATGGCCCACCAGGAGCTGGGAATCCGCGTACTTGATCGGGTGAAGGTCGACATCGCCGATGTCGGCAAGGTCGAGAGCGACTGGCAGCTCGAAGGCCGCCAGATGGTGATGATTCTCTCGCCGAAGTGAATGCAGCGATAGACCGATATGAGCACGCAAGAGTTGTATTTACCGATGCGATAAACTCATAAGTTGTTTACCTTTCCTGCCTAATCTGGACCTCGATGTTTCATCGAGGTCCCCATGCGCTCCATCCGTTCCCAGCTGTTTTCGTTTGCTGCACTTCTGCTTCTGCTTGTGGCAGGCGGGGGCCTGCTGAATTACCGTTTCATGCTTTCCGCCAATGATGCCGAGCGGCGGCTGGGAACCATCTGGCAAGGGATCGAGACACATCTGACGGGCACTTTCTTCAATGAGGAAGGTCGCTCGATCCTGCATTCGATTCTGGCGATGTATGAGCTTCCGGAAGCGGAAAAAACGGCCGTAATGGCCAAAATGCGCGTTGCCGAAGGCGCCTACAAGGACGCGGTTGGATCGTACCCGAAGCGCGCGCAGGACGCGGTCAGAGCCAATCTGGCGCGCGATCTTCCCGAGCAACTCAAGCAGACGCTTCGGCAGCACCTTGCGGCTTTTCAGGCCTATCACACAGAAATTGAAAGCACGCTCACCAACCTGCCGACCTCGAAAGAGGCAACAGCTGAAACATTCATTCGGTTGAATGCGCTGCGCTTTGTGATTGGCACCATGCGCAAGATCAACACCGAAGGCTTTGCGAAAGCTGCCGCCGAAGCGCAGGCCGCACGCAGCATCGCAGTCGAGCGACAGGGCCTTGTGCTGGTCGTGACATTTGCGGCCATCGTTGTGGCAATGCTCGGGTTCGTTACGCTGATGCTGCGTCAGTTCGGAGCCTTCAGCCTCACGGTGTCAGCAGCCTTGATGGATTTCCAAAGCGGGCGGCCAGTCAGGATTGGTGCAGCGCGCATCAAGGAGCTTGCGATCGTCGCCAAGTCTCTCGAGCAGATGCAACGGCAGGGTGCGCAGATGGCGGCCATCCAGGAACGCGACGCGCAAGCCCAGAAAGACAGCGAAGAGCGTCTGCGCCTGCTCGAGACGGCTGTCTCCGAGTTCAAGGCTCTGGTGCAGGCAGCCATGCAGGACATTGATACAACGGTGAATGCACTGGCCATGTCTGCGTCCGAGTTTCGCGACGCAAGCCACGCGGCGAACAGTGATGTCGCCTCGCTCGCGAGCAACTCGACGCAGATCGACGAATCCGTGGCGACAGTCGCCGGGGCAACCAATCAAATGTCCACTTCCATTTCTGATCTGTCGGCGCGGTTGCGCGAGACTTTCAACATTGTTGTGACCGCCAGCCGGCTTGCGCGCGAGACAGATGACTCGGTCGAGCAGATGGATGGTGCCGCACGGCGCATCGGAGAAGTGGTGTCGCTGATCCGTTCCATTGCCGAGCAGACAAACCTGCTGGCCCTCAACGCGACCATCGAGGCTGCCCGCGCGGGCGAAGCGGGCCGCGGTTTCTCGGTGGTGGCCTCTGAGGTCAAAAGCCTTGCGGCGCGCACAGCCCAGGCAACAGAGGAAATCGCCGGTCAGATTGATGCCATGCAAAAAACGACCACCCTTTCGGTCAGGTCGATCCGGGACATCGCGAATGTTGTGAAGCGCGCAGAAGCCCACACGCAAGAAATGTCGACCGTGCTGGACCAGCAGGATGGCGCCATCCGGAGTGTTTCTGAGGCAGCGGACATCTCCCTGGCCAAAACGCGCAACATGAACGCCGATATTGCCAGCATCAGGTCGCAGGTTGAAAACTCCCGAAAAACGGCGCTCGTCGTTGAGGGGGCCTCATTTCAGGTTCACCAGGCCTCACGGCAGATTGACGACGCGGTTGCGGCCTTCCTCATCCGCGTTGCAGCCTGAGCCACGCGGGCGCAGACATCACGTCTTGGCCCGATGTCGAAGCCTTTTGTTTTTCCGTCATCAGTGCTTCCCTGCGTTTCAGCAAACAGGAGCCATGTCATGACGTCTGCCAGTTCCGCCTCCGATAAGGCCAAAGCCCGCCATGACCTGGCAGCAGCGCTGCGCCTTGCGGCCAAACACGAGTTCAATGAGGGCATCTGCAACCATTTCTCGGTCGCGCTCGCAGGAGCAGATGAGCGCTACCTCATCAATCCCTACGGTGTGCACTGGGCTGAAATGCAGCCTGAAAGCCTGCTGATGATCGATGGCAATGGCACGATCATCGAAGGCGAGGGCGAGGTCGAGGCCACCGCCCGCAACATCCATGTCGCCGCCCACCGCGCCAATCCCCGCCATGTCGCCGTGCTGCATGTGCACATGCCGCATGCCACAGCGCTGACGATGGTCGAGGGCGGGCGGCTTGAAATGGCCCATCAGACGGCCTGCCGCTTCCATGGCCGCACCGCCTATCAGGATCATTTTGGCGGGCTGGCACTGAGCGCGGATGAAGGCGAGGCCATCGTCGCCGCCAGCAAGGCGGATGCGACGGCCGACATCACGTTCCTGGCCCATCATGGCGTCACCGTTGGCG
>JAYWHQ010000212.1:0-4035 GCA_043777655.1 Allobosea sp.
CCCCTGTCACAAGGACTGCGCAAGATGGCTCAGACGAATCTCAAGCTGGTGGAAGGTTCTTCAATGGACAAGGCGAAGGCGCTGGAGGCGGCGCTGTCCCAGATCGAGCGGGCGTTCGGCAAGGGCTCGATCATGCGGCTGGGCAAGAACCAGAAGGCTATCGAGATCGAGACGATTTCCACCGGTTCGCTGGGCCTCGACATTGCGCTGGGTGTCGGCGGCTTGCCCAAGGGCCGCGTCGTCGAGATTTACGGGCCTGAATCCTCCGGCAAGACGACGCTGGCGCTGCACACCATTGCCGAAGCGCAGAAGAAGGGCGGCGTCTGCGCCTTCGTCGATGCCGAGCATGCGCTCGACACCGTCTATGCCCGCAAGCTGGGTGTTGACCTTGAGAACCTCCTGATCTCGCAGCCGGACACGGGCGAACAGGCACTGGAAATCACCGACACGCTGGTTCGCTCCGGCGCCATCGATGTGCTCATCATCGATTCTGTGGCGGCTCTTGTGCCGCGCGCCGAAATCGAGGGCGAAATGGGCGATGTCCAGCCCGGCCTGCAGGCCCGTCTGATGAGCCAGGCCTTGCGCAAGCTGACGGCCTCGATCTCGCGCTCCAACACCATGGTCATCTTCATCAACCAGATCCGCATGAAGATCGGCGTGATGTATGGTTCGCCCGAGACGACGACCGGCGGCAATGCGCTGAAATTCTATGCCTCGGTCCGTCTCGACATCCGCCGTGTCTCGACCTTGAAGGAGCGTGACGAGGCCACTGGCAACCAGGTCCGCGTCAAGGTCGTCAAGAACAAGATCGCGCCACCTTTCAAGCAGGTCGAGTTCGACATCATGTTCGGCGAGGGGATCTCGAAGGTGGGCGAGCTGGTCGATCTCGGCGTCAAGGCCGGCATTGTCGAGAAATCCGGCGCCTGGTTCTCCTATGACAGCCAGCGTCTCGGGCAGGGCCGCGAGAATTCCAAGCAGTTCCTGCGCGACAACCCGGACCTTGCGGCCAAGATCGAAGCCCAGATCCGCCAGAACTCCGGCGTGCTGGCGGACCGCATCCTGGATCAGGCGACACCGAGCGCCGATGATCTGGATGAGGGTGAAGCCTGAGGCCTGAGCGCCGCTCTCGATCTTTCCGGAGAGCGGGCTTTCTGGACACAGGGGCTAGGCAACACTAGAACCGGAATGAGCCTTCCGCGCCCTTGGCTGGGCACGGGTCCCATTCCTTCAATGTTCGAGCTTCCCGCGCAATGAGTGGCGTCAACGAAATCCGGTCGACCTTTCTTGAATATTTCCGCAAGGCCCAGCACGAGGTCGTGGCGTCCAGCCCGCTGATCCCGCGCAATGATCCGACGCTGATGTTCACCAGCGCAGGCATGGTTCAGTTCAAGAACCTGTTCACTGGCGTCGAGAAGCGTGGCTACACGACGGCTGCCACCTCGCAGAAGTGCCTGCGCGCAGGCGGCAAGCACAATGATCTCGACAATGTCGGCTACACGGCGCGCCACCACACCTTCTTCGAGATGCTGGGGAATTTCTCCTTTGGAGACTATTTCAAGGACCGCGCCATCGAGCTGGCCTGGAACCTCATCACCAAAGAGTTCGGCCTGCCGAAAGACCGCCTGACCATCACGATCTACCACACGGATGACGAGGCCTATTCCCTCTGGAAGAAGATCGCGGGCCTGCCCGATGATCGCATCATCCGGATCGCCACCTCGGACAATTTCTGGTCGGCGGGCGATGTTGGCCCCTGCGGTCCCTGCTCCGAGATCTTCTACGACCATGGCGATCACATCCCCGGTGGCCCGCCGGGTTCACCCAATGAGGATGGCGACCGGTTCATCGAAATCTGGAACCTCGTCTTCATGCAGTTCGAGCAGCTGGCGGATGGCGAGCGCATCAATCTGCCGCGCCCCTCCATCGACACGGGCATGGGGCTCGAGCGCATTTCGGCCGTGCTGCAGGGCACGCATGACAATTACGAGACCGACATGATGCGGGCGCTGATCCGCGCTGTCGCGGAAGCGACCGGCGTTGAGCCGGACGGTCCGCAGAAGGTCAGCCACCGCGTCATTGCCGATCACTTGCGCGCGGCAAGCTTCCTTGTGGCCGATGGCGTGCTGCCTTCGAATGAAGGTCGCGGTTATGTTCTCCGACGCATCATGCGGCGCGGAATGCGCCACGCGCAGCTGCTGGGCGCGAAGGACCCGGTGATGCACCGGCTTGTGCCAGCCCTCACACGCGAGATGGGCCAGGCCTATCCCGAGCTGATCCGCGCCGAGCCGCTGATCGCCGAGACTTTGCGTCTGGAGGAGACGCGCTTCCGCACCACGCTGGTGCGCGGGTTGTCGCTTCTGGACGATGCCAGCCGCGACCTTTCGAGCGGCGACAATCTCAAGGGCGAGACGGCCTTCACGCTTTATGACACCTATGGTTTCCCGCTCGACCTGACGCAGGATGCGCTGCGCGCACGCGGCATCGGCGTTGATACAGATGGCTTTGCCAGTGCCATGCAGGCGCAGAAGGCCAAGGCGCGCGCCGCCTGGTCCGGCTCCGGCGAGGCGGCGACCGAGACGCTCTGGTTCGCGCTGAAGGACCGCGTCGGCGCGACCGAATTCCTCGGCTATGACACGGAATCTGCTGAGGGGTTGGTCACAGCCCTCATTCGTGATGGTGTCGAGGTCGACACATTGTCAGCTGGCGAACGCGGTCAGGTCGTGATGAGCCAGACGCCGTTTTATGGCGAGTCCGGCGGTCAGGTCGGCGATACGGGTATCATGTCGGGCGCCGGCGTGGACGTGCAGGTGACGGACACGCTGAAGAAGCTGGGCGATGTCTTCGTCCATGCCGTGACTGTGAAGGCTGGCGCGCTCAAGCTTGGCATGCCGCTGGCACTGACGGTTGATGGTGGCCGCCGTGCGGCGATCCGCGCCAACCATTCGGCAACGCATCTGCTGCACGAAGCGCTGCGCATGGTGCTGGGCGATCACGTGGCACAGAAGGGCTCGCTCGTGAATGCCGAGCGGCTGCGGTTCGATTTCTCGCATCCCAAGCCGATCAGCCAGGAAGAGTTGTCCCAGGTCGAGGAGTTGGCCAATGCCATCATCCTCCGCAACGAGCCGGTCAGCACGCGGCTGATGAGCGTCGATGATGCTGTGGCGTTAGGTGCCAGGGCGCTGTTTGGCGAAAAATATGGCGATGAGGTGCGCGTCGTTTCGATGGGCACCCATGAGGGCGGCAAACCCTGGTCGATCGAACTTTGCGGCGGCGTCCATGCCAGCCGCACGGGCGATATCGGCTTGGCTGTCGTGGCGGGCGAAAGCGCTGTGGCGGCCGGCGTAAGGCGGCTGGAGGCGCTGACGGGCACGGCCGCGCGGCGTCACCTGAACGAGGAATCGAGGCGTTTGCGCGAGCTTGCGGGTCTGCTGAAAGTGCCATCAAACGACGCGCCTGCGCGGCTGCAGCTGCTCGTCGACGAGCGCCGCACGCTGGAGCGTGAACTGACCGATGCCCGCAAGAAGCTGGCCATGGGTGGCGGCGGGGGAGAGGCTGACCCGGTGCGCGAAGTTGCAGGCGTAAGGCTGCTGGCCCGCAGCGTCTCCGGCGTCGAGATGAAAGACCTCAAGAGTCTGGCGGATGAAGCGAAGGTGCGTGTCGGCTCCGGCGTGGTTGCCATCGTTGGCGTGGGCGCAGATGGCAAGGCAGGCGTCGTGGTCGGCGTGACAGAGGATATGGCTGCGCGGTTCGATGCGGTGGCGCTGGTGCGCGTGGCATCCGAAGCATTGGGCGGCAAAGGTGGTGGCGGGCGGCGCGACATGGCGCAGGCAGGCGGGCCGGATGGCGCGCAGGCTGATGCGGCGCTGGCAGCAATTGTTGCGGCCATGGAAGCTGCCGGATGACGCGGCGCTGGTGCTTGGCTGGCTCAGGCCGCGCAAGCTGCGTCATCGCGTCGGGTCTGGTTTTGGGCAGCCTGTTTCTGGCAACGCCTTCAGCCGGGCAGGGCGGAGTGGTGCCACGAACAGCGCCTCAGAC
>JAYWHQ010000213.1:0-4030 GCA_043777655.1 Allobosea sp.
CGCAGGTTCTCGCCCGTCTGGCAGAGCCCGCCGACAAAGCGGCGGATGTCGCGCGTGTTAAGGATCAGCTTCTCACTGCCCCAGTTGGCGGCACTTGGCGTGAGCGTCAGATCATAGACCCCAGCTGTCAGGTTGGCCGCGCTGAAGGGCGTGAGACCATGTTTGTCGCGCAACCTCAGCAGCGTCACCGCCGACAGATGCGCGCCGGCGGACTCGCCGCCGATTGCGAGCTTGCTCACGCCAAAATGCTGCATGCCTTCGCGCGCCAGCCAGAGGGCAGCCGCCTCGCAATCATCCGGGCCGGCAGGCCAGGGCGTTTCAGGCGCCAGCCTGTAGCCAACGGACACGCAGGTGAGGCCGCAATTCTCGGCCAGCCGTGTGAGATCATTGTCCTGCGCATCGCAGGCGCCAAAGGTCCAGCCGCCGCCATGAATGTGCAGATAGACGCCACGTGGCTCGCGTGCCGGCACCACATGCAGCCGCAAGGGGCCAGCGGGGCCAGCGATGGTAATATCTTCGGCCAGTGGGCTGACAGGCACCAGCGGGAAGGCACCCTGCCCCTTGAGCCTTGCTGCGCGCACAATCGCTGGCGGCACCGACCATTGATCTGGCAGGCTGGAGAGCTTGACGATGATGGCTGCATTCAGCGCCCGGTTTTCCGGGTCAGCACTGGCAGGATCGAAAACCGAAGGATCGACTGACATGATTTTGCCTATGGAAGCGGGCGAAGGTCGGCGCAAACGGTGGACTTCGCAACGCCGAGTTGCCAGAAAGCAGATCAGACGGCACCGCGTCCAGCGCTGTTCGTCAACCGGAGGCGAGAATATGGCAAGTGGCGGTCTGGAACGGTTTTTGGGTGGCTCGGCCGGCAGCGTGCTGGTGCGGTTGCTGTTCGTTTCGCTGCTTGTCGGCGCAGCCATGGCGTTCCTCGGCCTCTCGCCGCAGGCATTGCTCGATTCTGCCGTGCGCTTTGTCCGCTCGATCACTGATCTGGGGTTTGATGCCGTCTACAAGGTGGGCGGCTGGCTGCTGGCAGGGGCGCTGGTTGTCGTGCCAGTCTGGTTCATCCTGCGGCTGCTGAAGAGCCGCTAAGGCGAGCCCTGGATCAACCAAGAATCGATGCTCCATCGGCAATGGACTTTGCATCGCGCCCGACGGCTTCGCTGATGCTGGAGTGCCCATCAGCGGCGAGTTGCCGTACCAGCCCGTCCTTGATCTCGCCAACGAGCCCCGGTCCCTTGTAGATCAGCGCCGTGTAAAGCTGAACCAGGCTGGCGCCTGCCCTGATCTTTGCGAATGCTGTTTCGGCCGATTCGACGCCGCCGACGCCGATCAGCGGGAATTGGCCCGCAACCCTGAGGCAGGTCTGCGCCAGCATGCGTGTGGATGCTTCGAACAGCGGGCGACCGGACAGGCCGCCGGTTTCGGTTTTCGAGGCCGATCGCAACGTTTCTGGCCGCGCCACTGTCGTGTTCGACACGATCATGCCATCGACCTCGCGCTTGCGGCAGACGGCGACGATCCCGTCCAGCTCCGGCAGGGTGAGGTCCGGCGCGATCTTCACCAGCATCGGCGTTTTGCGGCCTGCCCACCGGATGGCATTGTCGCGTGCCTCCAGAGCACGCGCCACCAGATCGTCCAGAGCGGCTTCTGCCTGCAGGTCGCGCAGGCCGGGCGTGTTGGGCGAGGAAATGTTGATCGTCAGGAAATCGGCTTGGGCGGCGAGTTTCTCGGTCAGGGTCGCATAATCCTGGGCGCGATCCGTTGAGTCCTTGTTGGCGCCGAGATTGACGCCGACAATGCCTGTGCGGCCAGCATCACGGCGCACCTTCAGGCGATCATGGACGGCCGCCATGCCCTCGCTGTTGAGGCCATAACGGTTGATGACCGCGCCATCCTCAGTCAGCCGGAACACGCGCGGGCGGGCATTGCCGGGCTGCGGCAGGGGTGTGACGCCGCCTGCCTCGACAAAACCGAAACCAAGCCCCAGCGCGCCATCGAGTGCTTCGGCATGCTTGTCGAAGCCAGCAGCCAATCCGACCGGGTTGGGAAAGTCGAGCCCGAAAGCATGGATGGCCAGAAACGCTGGATCGCGATTGGCGCGCAGGGGCGGCGCTGCTGCCAGCGCCGCAACCGTAAACCTGTGCGCCGTCTCGGCATCCAGCGCATGAATGAGCGGGCGCACCAGCCCGAAGAGTTTGCCGATCACGTCATGTCCTCCGGGAACACGTGGCTGCCATCCGCCCCGAGAGGCAGTGGCATGACCCAGCGCGCCTGTTTCACCGACAGGGTGGCATAAAGATGCGGGAACAGGGCACCACCGCGCGAAGGTTCATGGACCAGCGCTTTGCCCAGCACCGCGCCATCGACCGCGATCAGCATCAGATCAGCCTGCCCGGCGAAATGCTTTGCAGCGGTCTCGCGCGCCTGCGAAGCGGTGGAAAAATGGATATAGCCATCGGCCAGATCGATGGGTGCGCCGGCGAAAACACCCGCGATCTCCGCCTCACGCCAGAGGGCTTCAGGACAAATCTTGTAGATCATTCCAGCGGTCATCGTGCTTTCCGGGCTTTTACGGATCATTTTAGCCACTTCTCTTAGCGAGCCTACGCCGGCATTGCGAGGCGTGAGCCGAAGCAATCCAGTGCGCGCTGGAAGGTTGGATTGCTTCGCTTCGCTCGCAATGACGGCCAGCAACAGCGCGTAACGAACATTCCGATTGCGGCGACTGAAGATAGGCGATATTTCCTATTCGACGTTTTGCATTGGCCTTGCTTGACCCCGACCGCCCACAAGGTGAGACCTGCCCATGCTCTCCCATAACCAGATCTGGCTGGCGATCGACACGCTGGCGGAGAAATACCGGTTGACCGCCTCGGGCCTTGCCCGCAAGGCGGGGCTCGATGCCACGACGTTCAACCGGTCCAAGCGCATCGGCCCCGATGGCCGCGAGCGTTGGCCCTCGACCGAGTCGCTTTCGAAAATCCTGGTGGCGACGGGTGCTTCGCTCGATGAATTCATGGGGCTGGTCAGCCGCCGCAACCCGCCGCCGCGCATGATCCCGCTGATCGGGTTCGCGCAGGCAGGCTCCGGCGGGTTCTTCGATGATGGCGGCTTTCCGGTCGGCACGGGCTGGGACGAGGTCGCTTTCCCGGATGGCCGCGACGAGAAGGCCTATGCACTGGAGATTTCCGGCGATTCCATGCTTCCACTCTACCGCGATGGCGACACCATCATCTGTTCGCCGACAGCCCCCATCCGGCGCGGTGACCGCGTGGTGGTGAAGACACTGGAAGGCGAGGTGCTGGCCAAGCAGCTGAAGCGCCAGACGGTGAAAACCGTCGAACTGGCCTCACTCAATCCTGCGCATGCCGACCGCGTGTTGAACATGACTGAGATCGCCTTCATCGCTCGCGTGATCTGGGCGAGCCAGTAACCAAGGTTTGCCAGTAAGGCCGGCCTGCCTCGCCTATTTGCCCAGACGGCTGGCGAGAAACGCCGCATGCTCAGCCACCAGCGCGCCGGACAAGGCCTTCTCAATCAGGGCTTGCGTGTTGGCCAGCCCGTAAATGGCGGCGAATGAGCCGAAGCGCGGCCCCTTGGGTTCGCCCAGCAGGATCTCGTAGAGCGTGTTGAACCAGGTCAGTGCCACGCCGTAGCTGCCATCCTTCTGCACGGTACGGTAGGGATCGCGCCGACCGATGTCATAGACGGCATCCTGGATTTCGCCCGGATCGGTGACGCCTTCTGCCGCCAGTTCGCCCAGACGCGTGGCCAGATCGGACAACGCCACAGCCTCCTCAGCCGTCGCCAGCCGATAATGCTTCTCCGGCTTCACGAAATCGCGGAAATAGGCGAGCGCATAGCCCACCAGCCCGTCGAGACGCGGATGCGTCTCCGGTGTCGCACCCGGCGCATAGCGCTGCAGGAAGCCCCAGAGCACATCCTTGCTCTCGGCATTGGCGACAGCCACCAGATTGGTCAGCAGCCCGAATGTCACCTGTGCCGGTGGTGCATTCGAGCCAAGGGA
>JAYWHQ010000214.1:0-4000 GCA_043777655.1 Allobosea sp.
GTGTGTGCATTCAGTGTATTGCAACCCGGAACACCCATGCCGACCAATTCACGATGAAGGTCTTGGGCAGCTACCCGCGTGAACGTCACCGGCAGGATAAGTTTGGGTGCCACACCTATTTCCAACAGGCGCGCAACCCGACGCTTCATGGCGTAAGACTTGCCGGTGCCAGGACCAGCCACGACGCGTACGCGAGGGTTCACAGTCGAAGCAATGCTGTGCGCCGGTGTTCCCGGCGTCAATCCATCAAACCAAGCCAACGTAAACCCCGAGCTTCCGAACTGTTCCGCAATGTATTCCTAGATGTGCAGTTAGGGCATGTGGTGGACGGCGGCTTTTCGGTTGTCAATCGTGACGGCAGCCCGCCCGCTCGCTGCCAACTCCAGCCCCCCCCCTCAAACCCGCTCCAGCCGCTCATGCGGCAGCGGCGGCAGCTCCACCCTGATCGCGTCCCCCGCCTTCAACTCCCCACCTGCCAGCACAATGCCCATGATGCCCGCCTTGCGGATCAGGGTGCCGTCTTCTGCGCGGTCGAGGGTGGCGGCGGTCAGGCCTTGCTGGAAGTTGTCAAGCTGGGCGCAGGGGTTGCGCAGGCCGGTGATCTCGATGATGGCGTGCGGCCCCAGGTGCAGCCTCGCGCCGCGCGGCAGGGCGAGCAGGTCGAGCCCGCGCGTCAGGATGTTTTCGCCAATGTCGCCGGGCTGCACCTGAAATCCCTTGTTGTTCAACTCGTCCAGCAACTCTGAATGGATCAGATGCACCTGCCGCAGGTTGGGTTGCGTCGGGTCGGCTGCCACGCGCGAACGGTGCTTCACCGTCACGCCCTCGTGCGCGTCACCCTCGACACCGAGCCCTGCGCGCAGCGTGATGGACGGCACGGGGGCCTTGCTGAAGGCATGCTGGCCAAGGCGGCTGACGGCGACGATGATGGCTTCCGGCATGGTCTGCATTTTCCTGTTCTGGCAGGCAAGATGGCTGTCTGGCGTGCCTCCAATCACCGGCAGGCCTTGCTCTCAAGGCATGACAGATGCGTGACATTGCGCAAGCTCCGGCAGGCTGAGCATCCGCTGGCAAAACCCTTTTCAGGTAAGGTTACGAAGCGATAATCCACCGCTGGAATGCCGGATCGGTTATGTCATGGCCTCACACCAATGATGCGGGTCTGCGGTTTTGAATGCCTATCTTCCACTCATCCTGTTCACGGTTCTGACGAATGCTGCAGCGCAGATCATGCTGAAGCGCGGCATGACCTCTGTCGGCGCGCTTGATGTCGCGGGCAATGGCCTGATCGGCACGGTGTTCGGCGTCGTGTTCAACCCCTTCGTGTTCCTGGGCCTGTGCACCTTCGTCATCAGCATGGCCTCGCATCTGGTCGTGCTCTCCAAGGTGCAGCTCAGCTACGCCTATCCCTTTCTCAGCCTCGCCTATGTCGTGGTCGCGGTTTACGCTTATTTCGGCTTCCACGAGGATATGGGCCTGATGCGCATCGCCGGGATCGGGCTGATCTGCCTCGGCACCGTCTTCATCGCGCAAAGCTGAGCTTCAACATGCGCACGGATTTCTCCTCATGAAGCACATCATCATTGGCGGCGACGGTTTCGTCGGCCAGCATCTGGCGGCTGATCTTGTCGCGCTGGGCGCAGAGATTGTCGTTGCCGACATCCACAAGAGCAGCCATGCGGTCTATGGCAAGGTGCCGTTCGTGCGCATCGACGTGACCGAGGCCTCGACGCTGGAATCGATCCCGCTCGGCAGCGATGATGTGGTCTACAATCTCTCGGCGAAGATGCTCTCGCCGATCGTGCCGAAGGCGCAGCGGCATGATTTCTTCTGGCCGGTGAACTTTCACGGCACGGAGAACATCCTGAACTGGATGGGGGCGAAGGGTGCCTCCAAGCTGGTGCATTTCACCACCGACATGATCTACGGCCATTCGGTCACCGTGCCGCAGACCGAGGAGCATCCGGCCAAGCCGCTGGGTGAATATGGCGAGAGCAAGCTGGCCACCGAGGCGCTCTGCGAAACCTGGCGCCAGCGCGGCATGTCGATCTCGCTGTTTCGCCCGCGCCTCATCATCGGGCCGGGCCGTCTCGGCATTCTGGTCAAGCTGTTCAAGCTGATCGATCTCAACCTGCCGGTGCCGATGATCGGTTCGGGTCATAACCCCTACCAGTTCATCTCGGTGTTCGATTGCGCGAGTGCAGCCCAAGCGGCATGGCGCGCCGGCTTCCCCAACAGCGCGTACAATCTGGGCTCGGACAATCCGCCTGCCGTGCGCGATCTTTTACGCGGCCTCATCAAGCATGCCGGCAGCCGCTCCTTCGTGCTGCCGACACCGGCCCCGCTGGTGAAATTTGCGCTCAATTCGCTCGACTGGATCAACCGTCCCTTGATGGATCCTGAGCAATATCTGATCGCCGATGAGGTCTGCATTCTCGATACGTCGAAAGCCAAACGGGAGCTTGGCTGGGTGCCGCAACACAACGACACCGATATGCTTCTCGCCGCCTACAGCGAATATCGCCGGAGTGTGAAATCATGACCATGGCCGCCCGCAAGCTCGACATCCAGAACGAGACCCGCCCGCATCTCCTGACAGTCGAGGACGCCAAGAACCTCGATGTGGCGCGCGTGAAGGAGCTGTTCACCGCCCATCTCAATCCCGGTCAGGTGCACTTCCTCAAGCTGCTCGGCTTCGACAAGATCCTGATCGATCAGGCCTTGGGCATGCATTACATCACCAAGGACGGGCGCCGCATTCTCGATTTCTTCGGGGGGTTTGGTTCGGTCGCCTTTGGCCACAACCATCCGCGCATCGTGGCGGCGCGCAAGCGCTTCCAGGACGAGAACCGCCATGAAATCTGCATGGCCTTCATGTCGCAATATGCCTCTGCCCTGGCGCACAACCTCGCCAACATCGCGCCTGGCGATCTCGACATGGTGTTCCTTGGTTCCTCCGGCTCCGAGGCTGTCGAGGCTGCCATCAAGGTGGCCGAACAGGCGCAGGGGCCCGAGCGCTCGAAGATCGTGCATGCGGCCAACGCCTTCCACGGCAAGACCAAGGGCGCGCTGACCGTCACCGATTCCACGCTCTACCAGTCCCAGTTCAAGCTGGTCGAGAACCGGGTGAAGGTGCCGTTTGGCGACATTGATGCGATGCGCGCGGCGTTCGAGGCGGATCGCTCCATCGGAATCGTGATTCTCGAAACCATTCAGGGCGGTGGCGGCATCATCGAGGCGCCGGAAGGCTACTGGAAAAAGCTGCGTGCGCTCTGCGACAAGCATGAGGTGCTCTGGATTGCCGATGAAGTGCAGTGCGGCCTTGGCCGGACGGGGCGCTTCTTCGCCTTCGAGTTCGAGAATGTCGTGCCGGATGTCACCGTGCTGGCGAAAGCGCTCGGCGGCTCGAAATGCGCCATGGCGGCAATGATCGCGCGCCGCGAGATCTACATGAAGGCCTATGGCAAACCGAAGACGGCGCTGATCCATGGTCCGGCCACCTTCGGCGGCATTGGCGAGGCCTGCATCAGCGCCATTGAGGGCCTGAACGTGCTCTATGACGAGGATCTGATGGGCAATGCCGAGCGGCAGGGCGCCTATCTGATCGAGCGGCTGAACGCCCTTCGCGCCAAATATCCGACGCTGCTCAAGGAGGTGCGCGGTCGCGGGCTGATGGTTGGTGTCGAGTTCAACGACATCAGCGAGGCGCTGCCCTTCGGCATCCGCCAGATGGTGTCACTGCTCGATGACAAGCTGAAAGGCTCGCTGTGCGGCTTTGTCGGCGCGCTGCTGCTCAAGGATTATGACGTGCTGGTGGCTTTCACGGAGTACAACCGCAATGTCATCCGGCTGGAGCCGCCGCTGGTGGCCACAAGGGAAGACATCGACACTTTCGTGAATGCGATGGACGATCTGCTGGGCCGAGGCATCGCGCGGATTGTCACCGACTATCTGCGCAAGGTTGCGGTCAAGGCCTGAGCTTCACGAAGGCGCGACATGA
>JAYWHQ010000215.1:0-3977 GCA_043777655.1 Allobosea sp.
CGCTTTGTCGGCAAGGTGCACACGGACGAACTGGCCTTCTCGCTGAACGGCAAGAATGCGCATTTTGGCGCGCCTGTAAATCCGGCAGCGCCTGATCGCATCACCGGCGGCTCCTCCTGCGGCTCGATGGCGGCTGTCGCCGGGCGACTGGCGGACATTGCGTTGGGCTCGGATACGGGTGGTTCGGTGCGCGCACCTGCCAGCTATGGCGGGCTCTTCGGCATCAGGCCGACGCATGGCCGCGTGACGTTGGCGCGCACCTGGCCGCTGGCGGCGAGTTTTGACACGCCGGGCTGGTTTGCGCGCGATGGCGAGACTTTTGCGCGGGTTGCGCCGCTGCTCCTGGGCAAAGACAAGGTAAAGCTTCCGGAGCGGCCGCGTTTCCTGCTGGGCGAGGACCTGTTTGCGCAGGCCGTGCCGGAGGCGGAAACGATCCTGCGCGATGCCGTGCGCCGCATCGGGCTGGTGCATGGCGAGGCGCAATCAGTGACGGCTGTGGCGGATCAGGATGCGCTCTATTGGGCCTTCCGCTGGCTGCAGGGCCGCGAAGCCTGGGAGGCCGATGGCGCGATGATCGACCACTTCAAGCCGCCTTTGGGGCCGGGCGTGGCCGAGCGTTTCGCCTTTTCCAAGGCGGTCAGCGATGCTGATGTCGCCAAGGGCAATGTCACGCGTGAGGCCTTCAAGCTGGCGTTGGCCAAGCTGCTGGGCCGCGATGGGGTGCTGCTGCTGCCGACTGTGCCGGATGTCGCGCCGCTGGTTTCCACCAACGAGGCGGACCTTGACGATTTCCGCAACCGGGCACTCAGATTGCTGTGCCTGTCAGGCCTCTCTGGTTTTCCGCAGATCACGATCCCGACCTCGCATCGTGGTGGCGCCCCGCTTGGCCTCTCGCTGATCGGACCGAAAGGCTCGGACCAGTCGCTGCTTGATCTGGCGGTGAAAGTGGAGATGGCGGCGCGCATCCGCATCGCCTGAGCCTTAACGCCGAGTTTCGACCAAGCGTCGCTTTCGAGCGTCACTTTTGGCCTGATCCTCACGGCTTTGTGCCACATTCCTGCCATGATCCGGATGGGCCGGATCGAGGCAGGATCGATGGACCCGGCACGCAAGGCCAAAAAGCTGATCCTCTGGGCGCTGCTGCTCTGGCCTTGCGCGGGCGGGCTTTATGTCGCGATGTCGCTTGCTGCCTTGGCATAGCCGGTCCCGCGTTTCTGGCGGGTGACGGGCGGGTCGCGCTTGCATTAGACTGACGTCATGAGCGCAAATCACGATCCACACCACCACCATCATCATGGTCACGGGCATGACCATGAGCACGACAACCACTTTTCGCCCGTTCAGGCGCGGGTGAAAGCGCTCGAGACGCTGATGGTCGCCAAGGGTTATGTCGATCCCGCTGCGCTCGACGCCATCATCGACACCTATGAGACCAAGGTTGGCCCGCGCAATGGCGCGCGTATCGTCGCCAAGGCCTGGGCCGATCCGGCCTTCGCCAAATGGTTGAAGGATGATGCGACGGCTGCCATCGCCTCGCTCGGTTACACAGGCCGACAGGGCGAGCACATGGTCGCTGTCTGGAACAGTGACACCGAGCACAATCTGACCGTCTGCACCTTGTGCTCCTGCTATCCCTGGGCTGTGCTGGGCCTGCCGCCGGTCTGGTACAAGGCGCCGCCCTATCGCTCGCGCGCGGTGATCGATCCGCGCAGCGTGCTGGCGGAGTTTGGGCTCGTGTTGCCGGAAACCACACGCATCCGCGTCTGGGATTCCACTGCGGAAATCCGCTATCTCGTTGTGCCCCAGCGGCCAACGGGCACCGATGGCTGGAGCGAAGAGCGGCTGATGGAGCTTGTGACCCGCAATGCGATGATCGGCACCGAGCAGGCGGCCTTGCCTGGCAAGGTGGCTGCATGAACGGGCCGCAAGACCTTGGCGGGCAGATGGGTTTCGGCCCAGTCGCGCCGGACCGGAACGAGCCTCTGTTTCATGCGCCTTGGGAGCCACGGGCACTCGCGCTGACGGTGGCTGGCGGCGCGATGGGCCACTGGAGCATCGACGAGAGCCGCCATGTGCGCGAAAGCCTGCCGCCCGCGATCTACTATGGCATCACCTATTACGAGATCTGGTTCCGGGCGCTGAGCGCGCTGCTGGTGCGGCATGGCTTTCTGAGCGAGGCCGAGCTGGCTTCCGGCGAGGTTTCCGCGCCGCGCCGCGCACCGAACCGTGTGCCGGATGCGCAGATGATGCGCGCCATCCTTTCGAAAGGCGGCCCGACCGAGCGGCCTGTGGCCACGTCAGCCCGCTATCAAATCGGGGACAAGGTGCGCACCATCGTCGAGCATCGCGAAGGGCATACGCGCCTGCCGCGCTATGTGCGTGGCAAGGTCGGCACCATCGAGATCATCCATGGCGGGCATGTCTTTCCGGACACCAATGCCCATGGCGGTCGCGAGGCACCGCAATGGCTCTACACGGTGTCTTTCGCCGGTTCCGAACTGTGGGGTCGCGGGGCTGACCCGACCGTGAGCGTCAGTGTCGATGCCTGGGAGAGTTATCTTGAACCAGCTTGATGCTGAACTCGTTGCCGCACTGGCAGCACATGCGCCTTTGCCGTCGGACGCCTCCGGCCCGGTCTTTGCCGAGCCGTGGCAAGCGCAGGCCTTTGCGTTGACGTTGGCGCTGCATGCCAAGGGGCTCTTCAGCTGGAGTGAATGGGCGCAGGCGCTCAGTGCCGAGATTGCCGAGCATCTGGAACATGGCGGCTGCACCGATGGCTCGGATTATTACGAGCGGTGGGCCGAGGCACTGGAGCATCTGCTGATTGCCAAGGGGCAAACGACGCATGAAGGCGTTGATGCCATGAGTGCATCATGGGCGCGGGCGGCAGAGGCCACGCCGCATGGCCAGCCCATTCTGCTGGAAAACGACCCGCAGGCGCTTCACGCCTGATGGCGTCCGGGGTCTACGCGCCTTGGCCACTCGTCCAGTAGCCCAGGAACAGCACAAGCCCGAGCAGCGCGACAAAGGCGGCCGCCAGGCATTCGAGCGCCAGCAACAGGCGGGCTGGCCAGACACCGCGCCCGGCGGCGAGCCTGAGCGCCGCGAACTTGAAGAAAACGGCGAGTGCGGCCAGCGCGCCTGTCATGATGGCGGTGCCTGCCGCCATGGCGAAGGTCGCGGCGATGCCTGCCCAGAGCAGCCCCTGCGACAAGGCCAGCACCAGCAGGATCAGGGCTCCTGCGCAGGGGCGCAGGCCTGCTGCCAGCACGACAGCCGCCATTTCGCGCAAGCTCTGCATCCGCCCGATCACTTGCGCATCGGGCAGGTGAACGTGATCGCAGGCCTCGTCATGCGTGAGCGCCGTGCCGTGCAAAAGCGCTACCGCCTGGCGCGATTTTCGCCAAAGCACCCAGAGTCCGACGAGTGCCACCAGCAGAAAGCTCGCCTGTTCGATCAGGCGGGTGGCAACGCCCATGGTCGCGGCGGTCGCTTTCAGTGCAAGCGTCAATGTCAGCACCAGCGCAACTGCGACAAGGGCCTGCAGCAGGGCGGCGAACACGCAGAGCCAGAGCCCGCGCATCAGGCTGCGGCCATCGGCGAGGAGATAGCTGGATATCACGGCCTTGCCATGGCCGGGACCAGCGGCATGGAAGACGCCATAGGCAAAGGCCAGACCCAGCAGGCCAAGCAGGGCCGCTGTGCTTGAGCCGATGGCCTTCAGTGCTGCCGTCAGCTCGCGGTAGAACGAGGATTGCCAGCTGAGAATGAAGGCGCCAAAGCCGGATGCCGATGGCAGCGCCTCGCGCGGCAGTGCGCCACCAAAGGGGTTGCGTGGAGGTGGGGCAACAGGTGCAGCTGGCGCGAACCAGAGCGCGGCCAGCCAGAAAAGTGCCGCGATGGCCAGCAAGGAACCGACGGCAACAGTCAGCCGGAGGGACAGAGCCGAGCGGATCAAGGGCAGGCGACCAGAGCGC
>JAYWHQ010000216.1:0-3976 GCA_043777655.1 Allobosea sp.
GCGCGGAGCTTGGCAGGCCGCGAGCGCGAATTGGCGCGGATCTCGACCTCGGAAGCCGCAACCACGCCACGGTGCAGCAGGGTGAAGGTCGGCGTGTCCCGCAGTGTCGCCGGCGCATGGCGGGAACCAGAGGCTTCGCGCCCGCTGCGCGCCGCCAGGAACTGCTTGACGATGCGGTCTTCCAGCGAATGGAAGGTGACCACGACCAGGCGCCCGCCCGGCGACAGCACCTGTTCGGCGCCTTCCAGCGCACGCACCAGCTCGCCCAGCTCGTCATTGACCGCGATCCGCAGCGCCTGAAATGTCCGGGTCGCCGGATGCGGGCCATTGGGCTCGCCGCGCACCATCGAGGCGACGATTTCCGCCAGTTGCAGCGTCGTGGTGATCGGTGCTTTCCGCCGTGCCTCGACAATGGCGCGCGCCACCGCCCGCGAGCGCCGCTCCTCGCCATAATGGTAGATGATATCCGCCAACCGCGTTTCATCCGCCTCGTTGACGAGGTCAGCCGCGCTGGTGCCGGACGATGCCATCCGCATGTCGAGCGGGCCATCGAACCGGAAGGAGAAGCCGCGCTCCGCCTCGTCGATCTGCATCGACGACACGCCGATATCGAGCACAACACCGTCAAGCGGCGCCATGCCATGCTGGCCAGCAACCTCAGCCAGCTGGCCGAACTCGGTTTGCGCCAGCTTCAGTCGACCGCCCATGGCGGCAACCAGTTCCTGACCGTTGGCAATCGCAGAAGGGTCACGGTCGAAGGCCAGCACTTGCACGCCAGCTGCGGCATCCAGGATGGCGCGGCTGTAGCCACCCCCACCGAAAGTGCCATCAAGATAGCGCCCGTCTGCCTGCACATTCAGGGCTTCGAGAACTTCATTGAGCAGGACAGGGATGTGCCCGGCTGCCCCGCCTGCAGTCTCAGGCTCGATGCGGCGGCTCATGGCCTGGGCACTCCCGCAAGCGGTGTCTGACTGGCCAGCAGCGCCTGCACGTCGCGCAGGCTGGCACGCGACATGTCGAGATGCCGCGCAAAGCGCTCCGGCTCCCAGATCTGGAACTTGTGCCCTTTGCCAACGAACACCAGCGTGTCCGACAGTCCGGCATGCAGCTTGAGTGTTTCGCTCAGCACAACGCGGCCTTCCGGGTCGATTTTCAGTACCTCGGACGTGCCGTTCAGTGCGGTCGAAAGTCGATCCCACATGTCCGAAAAGGGAGAGAACTGCGCCAGCACGTTGTCGATGGTGGCACGCAGGGCGTGGCCACCCGCATCCAGCGTCGTCTGATCCAGCGAGGGA
The DNA here is from genome assembly GCA_043777655.1 of Allobosea sp. Classification (GTDB taxonomy): domain Bacteria; phylum Pseudomonadota; class Alphaproteobacteria; order Rhizobiales; family Beijerinckiaceae; genus Allobosea. The sequence goes on from JAYWHQ010000216.1 coordinate 1,296, forward strand.
TGCACATAGAGCCCCTCGAAGCCATCGCGCGCCAGCACCTGGCGAAACGGCAGCGGCAGGGTCACCCGGCCCTTCGCATCGAGGCGGGCGGTGAAATGCGCCACGAACGGATCGATGGTTGTTGCCGTCATCACCTGTCCCCCAACGCGCCCCCGAACCTGCAGGACGGGTGACCGTCGCCGACGGCCTGCCGCCTGTCCTTGCCCGTTGGCCAAGAGTGTGCGCGAGGCTCGGCAGGAGCTGTGCGCTTCCGCTGATCCTGTGTGGCATCGCGCTGGCCGCGAATGACGGGATTACTTGGGTTATCATGGGATTTTTTGGGCGTCAACGAATCCAATGCCTCGCATGGAGATACTTTGCGAGCCATGCGCATAAGAGCGCGTTAAGGTTAATCATTGGTAAGCAAGTGGCGCTCTGGCGCGCTTCATGGGCGTCGCCCGGAGACAACAAAGGCCTCCCCGGCGTGGCGCACGGGGAGGCCTTGTCAATGTTGGTGCCAGTCGGCCTGTAAGCCGGGTTCTGGACGGCCCGGACCTTTCGGTCCGGACGTGACGGCCATTCCTCTGGGATGCCTGTTGCCAGGCACCTCAAGCAACCAACCCGGACGACCAGGCCTGGAAACCGGCCCCCGCCCCTTGCGAGGCGGCATCGTCCCTATTCGGTCTTGCTCCCGGTGGGGCTTGCCATGCCGTCCCTGTTGCCAGGTCCGCGGTGCGCTCTTACCGCACCTTTTCACCCTTACCCGACTGGCCTTGCAGCGAGCCGGGCGGTTCAATCTCTGTGGCGCTTTCCCTGGGGTCGCCCCCGCCGGACGTTATCCGGCACCGTGTTTCCGTGGAGCCCGGACTTTCCTCCCCCACCCTTGCAGGCAGGAGCGGCCGTCCGGCCGACTGGCGAGAAGCGCTGTGCGCGCTGCTGGCGTCCTGGTCAAGCCTTGTGCCTGGGTCAGGACATCGAGGCAGCCGTCACAGGCTGGCGACGTAGGTGCGCACCTTGGCGCAATAGGCCCGGTTGGCACCGCTCATCTGCGTGGCCATATGGCCGCTCTGGTATTTCATCACAGTCCGGCAAGTGTCGCCGCCGGCCATGTGATAGGCCTTCGCCAGATACATGATGCCGAACCTCGCATTGGTTTCGGCATCGAGCAGGCCTGCAGCCGAGCCACCATAGCCCAGGCCGCGGGCGGTCTGGTGGCGGATCTGCATGAGGCCATAATTGCCCTTGTTGCTGGCGCGCGGATTGTAGCGGCTTTCCACGCGCACGACGGCGTCAGCCAACGCGAAAGGCACGCCGTGGGCCGCTGCGTGCCGCGCCACGATGGCGCGCAGTCCTTGCGAACCTTCAACAGCAGCCAGCTTCGCCGATTCCCTGGAACTTGTCCCGGGATGGTTGGCCCTGGTCATCGACCCAGCGGCTGGCACTGTCACGGTCGCGGTCGGCTCCTCCAGCACGGTCGCGCTCGACATTGAGACGGAACTGAAGGATTTGGTTCCAGCATCATCAGCTTCTGCATGCGCGACGGAATGACCAAACGTCATTGCAACAGCAATTGCAGCAGCTGCAATAATCTGGTGATTTTTCATGACAGTTTCTTTCTGAAAAAATGAGAATGGAAAAGGCGGTTATGCCATGAATGAGGACAGAATTAGGCAGGCCATGATCCAGCATTGGCTGCTGTAGAAAAATTGATCTGGAAAATTCTAAAATCAGACTGACTGAGTGTGACTGTATATGATCCAAAATTTTACAACCCCTGTGCCGGCTTTTGCCCCACTCGGGTCGCAATTGCATTCGCAGATGAGTGGGTTAGGTTGAGGCGTCGAGGTTCCGCCGCTTCAAAACTCCTGGGAGATTCCAATGATGAAATGGTTGGCTGTTGTCGCCGTGGCGATGAGTGTCACGGCCTGCAATTCGCCGGGGGAGCGCGCAGTCGGCGGTGCCCTGATCGGCGGCGCGGCAGGTGCCGCCGTTGGCGGGCTGGTGACCGGGCGTGGCCGCGGCGCTGTCGTTGGCGGCCTGATCGGTGCTGCCGGTGGCGCTGCAATCGGCGCAGGCACCGCCGGCCCCCAATGCCCCTATGGCACCTATCGCGACTATTACGGGAACATCTATTGCCGCTGAACGCCGCCCCTTCAACGCAGATGAAGTGTTGCACGTGTTGCGGGTTGGCCCATCTGGCCAGCCCGTTCCTCTCCTGCAGAGTTTGCGCTAGAAGCTGCGCATGAACAGCTCAACAACCTATTGGGGCGCCGTCGGTGGCGGGGGCCTCGGGTTTGTCCTCGGTGGGCCGCTCGGCGCACTCGTCGGTGCCTTGGCCGGCCATTTCCTGATGGACCGGGAAGGGTCATTGTTCGGGCCAACGCCAAAATCCATGGTGTTCACCACAGGCCTTGTCGCTCTTTCCGCCAAGATGGCCCGCTCGGATGGCGTGGTCACGCGTGACGAGGTCGAGGCCTTCCGCCGCATCATCAAGGTCCCAACAGAAGAATTGCCGCAGGTCGAGAAGCTGTTCGATCTCGCCAAGCAGACCACTGACGGGTTCGAGGCCTATGCCCGCCAGCTGTCAGAACTTTTTGCCGATGAGCCTGCCCTGCTGGAAGATGTGCTGGACGGCCTGTTCCTGATTGCGGCTGCCGATGGCGCCGTGCACGAGGCGGAACATGCTTATCTCATGGATGTCG
>JAYWHQ010000217.1:0-3968 GCA_043777655.1 Allobosea sp.
GGCAAACCCGGGATCGGGAACTGAACTTCGACCGAGCCGCCGAAATAGGTCGAGCCGCCCAGTGCGTTCGAGCGAGGGTCATTGTTCAGATCGCGTGGACCAAGGCCGGACGAGGCAAAACCACGGACCAGATTGGGGCCGAGGAAGAAGTGATCGACGAGGCGCAGATTGCCACCGAAGCCGGAAACGTGACCGCCCTGAACCCGGAAGATGCCGACAACATCATCCATCAGTTCACGATAATAGCGCGCGTCACCCGTCAAGCGGGCAAACTTCGAATCACCACCCAGCCCGGCTACATCCCCCTTCAGCTCGGCTGCGAAGCCGTTCTTCGGGTTCTGGACATTGTCGAGCGAATTGTAAGCGAACGTCAGACCAACCAGCGAGGTCAGCGTGCGACCGCGCGCTTCCTTCACCGCAACCGAGGCTTCGCCATTGGTCAGGCAGTTAAGTGATGAATCAGCCGGGCCACCGACAACACCCGTGAACGGATTTCTGAATGAGGCTGTGCCTGGAGTGATGCCGTCGATCGGATTGCTGCAATCATTGTGAGGATTGCTGATCGTATTCGGGATCTTGATTTCGGTTGTGTAGAGCGAATAGCGCGGCGTGATCGCGAATTCTTCCGTGATCGGCAAAGTCACGCGCAGCTGGCCACCTGTCGTGCGCGAGGTGTAGCGCGCCGAGTTGGTGTTGTCGCTGAACTTCGAGAACAGATCAAAGCCGGCCGCCATGCGGCGATCCATGAAGTAAGGTTCGGTGAACGAGAAATCGACGCCCTTTGACCGTTGACCTGTTGTTGCAGCGATTCGAACAAATTGGCCGCGACCGAGGAAATTGCTTTCCGACAGAGAAACTTCGCCGATGACACCGTCCGAGGTCGAATAACCGCCAGCAATCGAGAACGACCCTGTGGCCTTGTCCTCGACATCAACGTTGACAATCACGCGGTCGGGCGCGCTGCCCGGCTCATTGGTGATGCGAACCTTGGCGAAATACCCCAGGTTGTTGAGGCGGCGCTCAGCACGGTCCACGAAAACCTTGTTGTAGGCATCGCCCTCGCCCATATCGAGCTCGCGACGCACCACATAGTCACGCGTGCGGTTGTTGCCGCGCACATTGATGCGCTCGACATAGACGCGAGGGCCTTCCTCGACCACATAAACCAGCCCGATGGTCTGGCCGGCCGCATTGCGCTCGCCACGCGGGCGAACCTGCGCGAAGGCGTAGCCACGACGTGTCACCTCTGTGGTCATGGCGACCAGCGACTTCTCGACCGCCTCGGCGTTGTAAGTGTCACCAGCCGACGTTGTCGCAAGACGCTGAAGCGTGCTTGCATCGACATCACGCAGCGAAGACTCAACCCGCACGTCATTCAAGCGGTACTGGCCGCCTTCGGAGACAGCAATGTCAATGATGTAACCGCCACGCCCTTCGTCGAACCGGGTGTTGGTCGAAAGCACCTGGAAATCAGCATAGCCGTTCTTCAGATAGAAGCGGCGAACGAGTTCCAGATCGAGCGTGATCTTGTCCGGGTCATACACGTCCGATGTCTTGATCCAGCTCAGGAAGTTGGACTCGGTCGTCTGCATCAGCCCCTTGAGGCGGTAATTCGAATAGGTGCCGTTGCCAGAGAAATTGATCTCCAGAACGCCGGTCTTGCCGCTCTCGACGATCGTGAACACCACGTCCGAGCGACCGTTCGGCAGCGGCGCAATGCGTCCGCTGACCGAGGACAGGCCATAACCTGCGCGCTTGTAGATTTCACGGATCCGCTGGGCATCCGCGTTGATGACGTCCTGGCTCATCGGCCCGCGGGCCTTGGACTGAACTTCACCGATCAGGACTTCGCTCTTGAGACGGCGGTTGCCTTCGAATGCGACGCGATTGATCGAATCGTTCTCGACCACCGAAACAACAGTCTGGCTGCCACGGCGCGAGACACGCACGTTGGAAAACAGGCCGGTGTTCATCAAAGCTGCACGCACCTGCTCGGGCGAGCCACCACCGGAGGCCGTGACGTAGGAGCGCACCGTTTCGGCATCAACGCGGCGATTGCCCTGCACGACAACTGCCTGCGCCAGGGCAGCGCCTGCACCCATGACGAGAAACAGAGCCGAAAGGCTGACTGATCGAGAGAAGCGGGCCGCGCCGCGGCGGCTCGTAAGTTTCGACATCATCCGGTCGCCTGTTCCGTTTCTGGGTCCTGCAACAAAAGCGATTGCCTTCTGACAACCGCCCTGCGCAATCCTAAATTCCGAATTGCTTCTACAAAGTTTCAGGCGCTCTGCAAACGCTGAAATCCTCTGATCGACATTTTGCCACCGCAACGTTGCCGTGAGGTCACGCCCGAAGGCGCTGGTCGCTCACAGCAATCCGCGCAGATGCACCAGATCGTTCCATGTCACAAAGACCATTAACATCAAAACAAGCGCCATTCCAAAACGCGCGCCCATTTCCTGGGCTTTTTCACTCAGTGGACGACCGCGCAGCGCCTCGATTCCGTAGAACACGAGATGGCCGCCATCCAGCATCGGAATGGGGAACAGATTGATGAGCCCGATGGACACTGACAGCACGGCAGCGAGGCTGATGAGCGCGGCGATTCCGCCGACCGAGGCCACCACGCCGGACGCCTGGGCGATGCGGATCGGACCAGACAGCTGGTCGGTTGATTCTTTGCCGACGATCAATTTGCCGAGATAGTCGAACGTGCGCTCGACCACGAACCAGGTTTCCGCGAACCCGGAGGCCAGGGCCTCAGGGAAACTGTAGGTTTCAACCTTCCAGTCCCCCGCATTGCGCGAGGCCTGGATACCGATCATGCCGACCCGCTGCTTGCCCAGAACAGAAGAGACTTCGCGCAGGTCCGGCGTCACTTCCAGCACGGCTGCCCGGCCGTCACGATCCACAGCCACCGACAGGCGTTCGCCGGGTCTGGTTGAGATGACGCGCTGCATCTCACTGAAACTCTTGATCTTTCTGTCACCGATAGCCGTGATGAGGTCCCCCTTCAGGAACCCTGCTCGCTCGGCAGCGCTGCCGGCGACGACCTGTTCGACGCGTGGCACGAGAATGTCCTTGCCAATCAGCCAGGCCGAGCCTGTGAAGATGACGATCGCAAGGATGAAATTGGCGACCGGGCCAGCGACCACGATGGCGGAACGCTGGCCGACGGACTTGGCAGGAAAGCTCCGGGCGCGGGCCTCTGGCGACATGGCAGCCACGGCGCCATGGTCTGGCGAACTGGCTGCATCGGCGTCGCCGGCAAACTTCACGTAGCCCCCCAGCGGAATGGCTGCGACACGCCAGCGTGTGCCGTGCCTGTCGTGCCAGCCGAACAGCTCCCGGCCGAAACCAATGGAGAAGGTCTCGACATCGACACCGCACCAGCGACCGACCAGATAGTGGCCCAGTTCGTGGATGAACACGACCAGCGTGAGCACGAAAAGGAACGGCAGGAGATAGCCACTGATGAAGCCCCAGATCGTCGTCAGACCGCCAAGAAAATCCATGAAACTGTTCCCATACTTACTGAAATCTTAATGCGGCCGACCGTCGCTTACGTGGCAGGCTTGGCCTAATCCGGCAAGAGCGAGCGGGCCATGTTTCTCGCAACATGGTCAACAGCCAGCGCCTCATCGAGCGAGGCTGGAGCCGAAATGCGCTCGCGTGCCAGCTTTTCGCAAACGGTTTCGACGAGCGCAGGGATGGCCATGAAGGCGATTCTGCGCGCAAGAAATGCGGCCACGGCCACTTCATTGGCTGCATTGAGAATCGCGGTCATCGCGCCGCCTGCCCGCAAGGCGTCCCATGCAAGTCTCAGGGCTGGAAAACGGATCAGGTCAGGCCTCTCGAAGGTCAGGCCGCCATGGCTGCAGAGATCAAGCTGCCGCACTCCCGGCGCCTGAAGCCGGCGGCCAAGACCGTGGCTGAGGCAATGGGCCGCCGGGACCCGCATATCGGGC
>JAYWHQ010000218.1:0-3951 GCA_043777655.1 Allobosea sp.
GCCGTGAGCGTCAGGCCCGGTGAAGGCTTCGGACGGCAGAAGATGATAGAGCGCGCCGGTGACATAGAGCAAGATCATGCCGCGCGAGGCCCGGTAGCCATGAAGGTCCGCAAACGGCATCACGGTGCGCGACTTGCCCGCATCGAGCAGGAACGCCTCATCCGTCCAGGACAGAGCCATCTCTTCCGACAGTGCCTTCTGCTGGCGAAAGTTCCGGCGTGCCTCGAACGGGAAGACCACATGACGCAGCAGGAGCAGAAGACAGCCTGTGATCGCGAGCGTTCCCGCCAGCGTCAGGCCGATCTGGAGCGCCCAGCGCTCCCACGTCCAGATGCCCCTGCCGGTCAGGGTGAAGGCCGCTGTCCAGATCGCTGCCGCGACGGCAAGCACAATGTAGAACATCCGGAAGCGCGCAGCGTTGAGCACAGCCGCCTTGACCACCAACGCCTCGTTCAGCCTGAATCGGGTCGGGGCCATGCTTGTCCATTCCGTGCCGGCGCGCGCAGGACAAGACCAGCCCAAGTCCATCGCGCGTCCTTTCATGATATAGTTCCGGTGAATTTATCGAACAAGCAATGGCTCATGGCTTGCGCGACACTCCCCTCGGCCGATATGCGCCCAGCCAACCACAGGATCGGAGCAGAATGACCCCTGATGTGAAGCGGCCCGGACAGGAAAGCGTGTGGGACTATCCGCGCCCCGCCGTGGCCGAAGCCTGCCCCTTGCATCTCCTGATCTCGCATCGCGGCATCATTCTGGCGCAGACGCGGCGCGGTGTCCGCACGCGAGAGACCAGCCATCCGCCGAGCTATTACTTCCCGCGCGAGGACATCGCGATGGAGCTGCTGCAGGCGTCCTCGCGCCGCTCGATCTGCGAGTGGAAGGGACAGGCCTCCTATGTCCACGCCAACATTGGCGGCGACAGTTTCGAGGATGTCGGCTGGAGCTATGCGTCACCGACGCCGGCCTTCCTTGTGCTGAAAGGTCACATCGCCTTTTATGCCGCCCCGTTCGATGGCTGCTTCGTGGAAGGCGAGAAAGTCGTGCCCCAGCCCGGTGCGTTCTATGGCGGGTGGATCACCTCGCGCGTCAGCGGTCCCTTCAAGGGTGCGCCCGGCAGCAGGCTCTGGTAGGCTTCTCGCAGACACACCGCGCCAGCGCGCAACTTTCCCGCTGCGAATGCGTTTGGTCCATGCCGATTGTCACGGGCACGCAGGCCCTGCACCGCCGATCCGATCCAAGTCGATCAAGGAGATAGATGACCATGACCCCCTTCCTCATCCGCCGCCTGCTGACAGGTGCGCTGCTCTCATCTGCGCTCGCCACTGCCTCGACACTGGCCGTCATCCCGGCGCTGGCCGCAGACCCTGTGCGCGTCGGCTCCAAGATTGATGCCGAGGGCGGCCTTCTGGGCAACATGATGATCCATGTGCTGGAAGCCAATGGCATCAAGACGGTCAACAAACTGCAGATGGGCGCAACCAAGATCGTGCGGGGCGCACTGGTCGCAGGCGAGATCGACCTTTATCCGGAATATACCGGCAATGCCGGGTTCTTCTTCAGCGTCGACAGTGACCCGGCCTGGAAGAACGCAGCCAAGGCCTATGCCAAGGCCGCCGAACTGGATGCGGCCAACAACATCATCTGGCTGAAACCGGCCCCCGCCAACAACACCTGGGCCATCGCGCTGCGCAAGGATCTGGCGGAAGCCAGCAAGCTGGCAAGCATGGAAGATCTGGGCAAGTTCATCGCCTCTGGCGGCACCTTCAAGCTGGCAGCCTCGGCGGAATTCGTGGAGAGCCCGGCAGCCTTGCCCACGTTCCAGTCCGCCTATGGTTTCAAGCTGGCTTCAAACCAGACGCTGGTGCTGGCAGGCGGCGACACTTCGGCCACCATCAGGGCCGCGGCTGAAAAGACATCAGGCGTGAATGCCGCGATGGTCTATGGCACGGATGGCGCCATCGCCGCGCTTGGCCTGGTGGTGATGACTGATACCAAGGGCGCGCAGGCCATCTACGAGCCCGCACCCACGATCCGGAAAGCGGTGCTGGAGGCCAACCCGAAGATCAGGGAGTTGCTGGAGCCGGTCTTCGCCTCGCTCGACGCCACAACGCTTCAGGGCCTCAATGCCAAGGTGCAGGTGGAGGGCATCGACAGCAAGAAGGTGGCGCTGGACTACCTGAAGGCCAAAGGCTTCGTGAAATAGACCGCTTCGTGAAACAGACCGCGATCTGCAATGCCAGCAACTGGAGCGCCAACGCCTTTTGTCCGCAACCGGCCGTTGCTGGTGCTGGCACTTCTGGCAGTTTGCGCGGGGCTGTTCCTGCCGTTTCTTGGCCATGCGCCCAACCGGCTGGTTTCCGGCCAGCCCGTGTCGCTGCTCTCGGCAGGTCCGACGGGCGTTGGCCTGCTGCTGCTGGCCGGGCTTCTGGTGGCCGCATCTTTCATCCCGCATTCGCGGCCGGTCATGGGCGCGGTGACGGTGACGGCAGGGCTGCTGCTGGTGGCGGTGATCTTCGTCGCTGGTGCAAAAGCTTCACAGCTCGGTGCCACATCGGCAGCCACGGCGCGCACTTCGCTGGGCTCGAGCTTCTGGATCATGCTGGGCACTGCCGCGCTGATCGTGGCCGACACGCTCGCCCGAGCTGACGCGACGCCCAGATCGGGCACGGCCCTCAAATCCTGGCATCGGGGCGCAAGGCAGCTTGTGGTCTTCGGCGCCTTGGCATTGTGCGCCACCCTCATGGTCCGCAGTGGCCATCTCGATGGCCTCTCGGTCATGAAGGAACACGCCAACAAGGCCGATGTGTTCAGGCAGGCCATCACCCAGCATGCGCTCATCGTTGCAGCCGCGCTGCTGCCGACCCTGCTTCTGGGCGTGCCGCTGGGCATCCTGGCCTTCCGCCGGCCCGGCATTGGCAAGGCTTTGCTGCCGGGGCTCAACATCATCCAGACGATCCCGTCCATCGCACTCTTCGGCATGCTGATGGCGCCATTGTCAGCGCTGGCGGCGGCAGTGCCTTCCCTGCGCGCCCTCGGCATCAGCGGCATCGGGCTTGCGCCTGCGGTGATCGCGCTGACGCTCTATTGCCTGCTGCCGATCGTGCGCAACACGCGCGAGGGGCTGGCGCAGGTGCCTCGCCATGTCGTCGATGCGGCGCACGGCATGGGCATGACCGACCGGCAGGTTCTGTGGCAGGTGCAGCTGCCGCTGGCCTTGCCGGTGTTTCTCTCCGGCCTGCGCATCACCGTGGTGCAGGCCATCGGCCTTGCGGCTGTCGCCGCGCTCATCGGCGCGGGCGGGCTGGGCAGCATCATGTTCCAGGGGCTGTTTTCCAATGCGCTCGATCTCGTGCTGCTCGGTGCCGTGCCGATTGTCGTCATGGTCATTGTCGTCGACGCCCTGTTCAGGCTGGGCGTCGATCTGGCGAGCAGGAGCCGCGGATGATCCGGTTCAAGGGCGTCTCCAAAACCTATGGACAACTGACGGTCGTCGAGAATCTCGATCTGGAGATTGCACGCGGCGAATTCTGCGTGCTCATCGGCGCATCCGGCTCCGGCAAATCGACCATCCTCAAGATGATCAACCGGCTGGAAGAGCATTCGGCTGGCGAAATCCGCTTTGCCGGGGAGGAAATCCGCAGCTTCCGGCCCGAAGCCATTCGCCGCCGGATGGGCTATGCCATCCAGTCGGTCGGCCTGTTTCCGCATTGGACGGTGGCTGACAACATCGCCACGGTTCCGCGCCTTCTGTCATGGGATGAAGCGCGGATCGACCGGCGGATCACCGAATTGCTCAAGCTGCTGGGGATGGATGCCAGCCGCTTCCGGGATGCCTATCCCCACCAGCTCTCCGGCGGGCAGCAGCAGCGCGTTGGCGTGGCGCGCGCTTTGGCGGCCGACCCTGATGTGCTTTTGATGGACGAGCCCTTCGGCGCGCTTGATCCGATC
>JAYWHQ010000219.1:0-3935 GCA_043777655.1 Allobosea sp.
TCTATTGGCGTGATGAAGCCGGATGGCTCGGGCGAGCGCCTGCTGACCGAAGGCTTCCATAATGAAGCACCGAACTGGGCGCCGAATGGCCAGTATCTGATGTTCTTCCGTGATCCGGGCGGCCAATCGGGTGGCAAGCTCTACATGGTCGACATCACGGGGCGCGTCGAAATTCCGGTGCCGACACCGGCCTTTGCCTCAGATCCGACATGGTCTCCGCTTCTGACAGAGGCGCGCTGAGCAGGCTTTTCCACGGTCATGATCTGTTAACCACGGCAGTCAATGCCGCGCTTTTGACATGATCTGGAAAGGTCTCGTTTAGGTTGACACGACATTGATAGCGCATGTGCCTGCGGCGCCACATTGCTGACGCCTGACCGTTTGACCTGTTGGAGAGACCCGATGTTCCTGTCCGTTTTTGCTGCTTCCCGCTCCGCCAGACTGGCTTTTGCGTTTGTTGCCGCGCTGTCGCTTGGCGCCTGCGCCCAGAACAAGACTGACACGGCAGGCTTTGGCGCCGGTGGTGCCGCCACGCCGGGCTCTGCTCAGGACTTTGTGGTGAACGTTGGCGACCGCGTCTTCTTCGAAACGGACTTGACAGACCTGACCTCGACTGCGACGGCCACGCTCGACAAGCAGGCTGTCTGGCTGGCCAAGTATCCACGTTACACCTACCTGCTCGAAGGCCATGCCGATGAGCGCGGCACGCGCGAATACAACTTCTCGCTGGGTGCTCGCCGCTCGCAGACGGTGCGCGACTATCTCGCCTCGCGCGGTCTGTCGGCCTCACGCATGCGCACCCTGTCCTATGGCAAGGAGCGCCCGGTTGCGGTTTGCAACGACATTTCCTGCTGGTCGCAGAACCGGCGCGTTGTCACCGTGCTGGATGCCGGTGGCGGTGCCTGATCGCAGAAAGTTTGCTGTTCCGAGCGGCCTTCCCTTGCGTCTGTGAGGGGAGGCCTTTTCATATTTTGGCCGTTCTCTTGTCGTTGTGCTATGCAGCACGCCTCATGGTCTGATGGTCAACGCTGGAATCTTCGATGTCGAAGTGCTTTTTTTCTGTATCCTTTCGCGCCCTTGGACTTGCCACAGTCCTGGGTCTCGCCGCCGTTCCGGGCCTGGCACTGGTTCTGGCAGCGCCCGCTCAGGCGCAGGATGCAGCTGAGCTGACAGTGCGCACCGCGCGGCTTGAGAACCAGTTGCGTCAGCTCTCGGGCCAGATCGAGCAGCTGCAGTTCGAGAACCGGCGTCTGGCCGAACAGCTGCGCAAGTTCCAGGAAGACGTCGAGTTTCGCCTGAAGGAGCGCGGTGGGGCAAGGCCAGCCGCAGCGCCGCCGGCGCAGAAGCGCAGCGATGCGTTCGATCCCGCTGCCCAGCCGAATACGGCAGGTGGCCCCCGCCCGCTGGGTGGCCCTGCCGTGGCTGGCGCAGCACCTGGAACTGTGATCGATGAGGATGGACCGCTCGACATTTCAGGCGGCCGCACTGTGCCGCAAGCGCCACTGAACGCCGCACCGCGCTCCGGCCCCAGCATTGCTGCGACTGGAACCGGCACGCCGCGCGAGACCTATGACGCGGCTATTGCCACCTTGCAGCGCAAGGAATACGAGGCGGCGGAAATGGGCTTTCGCCAGTTTCTGCAGTCCCATCCGCGTGACCGGCTGGCAGCCGACGCGACCTTCTGGCTGGGTGAAAGCTACTATCAGCGCGGACGCTACCGGGAAGCGGCAGAGCAATTCCTGAAGCTGTCGCGTGATTTTCCCAAAGCCGGCAAGGCGCCTGATGGCCTGCTGAAACTCGGCATGTCCCTGAATGGCCTGGGCGCGCGCGATCAGGCCTGCGCCACCTATGCCAAGGTCGGCGTCGACTATCCCCAGGCCTCCAGCAGCGTGCGCCAGGGCGTCGAGCGCGAAACACGCCGCGCCCGCTGCGCCTGATGGCAGGCGCCCGCCTGACACGCGATCAGGAGCCGGTTTCCGACGATGAGCTGGAGGCGCTGTTCGCGCCCTTGCGGGAGGCGAAGCATATCCTTGTTGCTGTCTCAGGCGGTCCCGATTCCGTTGCCGCGCTGCATCTGCTTGGCCGCTGGCAGAAGCGGTCAGCCCATGACGTCCTGGTGAGTGCCGCCACAGTCGATCATCAGCTGCGCGGCCCGCAATCGGCGCGTGAAGCGACGGATGTCGCGCAGGTTTCTGCCACGATGGGTGTTGCCCATGCCACGCTCGACTGGCAGGGCGAAAAGCCGTCGGCCGGACTGCCAGCAGCGGCGCGCGACGCGCGCTACAGCTTGCTTCTTTGTCACGCTGCACGCATCAGCGCGACACATCTGGTGACAGGGCATACGCTCGACGATCAGGCGGAAACTTTGCTGATGCGGATGTCGCGGGGTTCAGGCCTGACGGGGCTGGGCGGCATGCGTGCGACGGTGGAACGTGGAGCCGTGCTGCACGTGCGCCCCTTCCTCACGCTGGCAAAGGCGCGACTGGTTGCCACCTGCCACGCTGCAAGCCTGCCCTTTGCTGTTGATCCGACAAACGCCAACCTGGCTTTTGCCCGTCCGCGTTGGCGCAGGCTTTTGCCGGAGCTGGCCAGCGAGGGGCTTGATTCCAGCAGATTTGGCACGCTGGCGCGAAGACTTGCGCGCGCCGATCAGGCGCTGTCGCAGCGTGCAAAAGCTGTTTTCGCCGAATCATCCATGACCCACGAGGTTGGCAGCCTGATGCTGGACAGCGGTTTTCTGACGCAGGAGCCGGCCGAGATTGCGCTTCGCGTGCTGAGCTTGGCGCTTGGTGCTGTCGCCCCTGCTTGCAGCGGGGTTCAACACGATGCGCGGCTGAATCGGCTCGAATCCTGTCTGGAAGTCCTTTCTGCAGCAGCGCTTGCCGGGCTGGCGACCCAGCGCACGTTGCAGAACTGCACCCTCAAACTGACGGCGCGCGGGGAATTGCGCATTGTTCAAGCGCCCGCCCGTCGCCGCGGGATTAACGAAAATACGCTTCAGCCGCGCGCTTCCCTTGGCAAGGCGGCTGGTGGTGCCTAGATTGTGGATAGCATTTGCGGCGACGTGGCCCTTCCGGCCCAAAGCCCTGATCGGAACAGCTGATGAATCCGAATTTCCGGAATTTCGCCCTCTGGGTGGTTATCTTTCTGCTTGTCCTGGCGCTCGTGACATTGTTCCAGGGCCCTGGCCAACGCACGGCGTCTAACGAGATCCCCTACAGTCAGCTGGTGACGGAGGCCGAATCGGGCCGCATCGCCAATGTGGTGGTCTCGGGCCAGGAAGTTTCCGGCACATTCACCGATGGTCGCGCTTTCTCGACCTTCGCTCCCTATCCGGATGCCGCGCTCCTGAAGCAATTGGCGCAGAAGGGCGTTCAGGTTTCCGCCAAGGCACCGAGCGATGGGCAGAACTGGTTCTTCTCGCTTCTGATCAATTTCCTGCCCTTTGCCGTGTTTCTTGGCCTTTGGATCTTCATGTCGCGCCAGATGCAGAATGGTGCGGGCAAGGCCATGGGCTTTGGCAAGTCCAAGGCGAAACTTCTGACAGAGGCGCATGGCCGGGTGACATTCGAGGATGTCGCCGGCATCGATGAAGCCAAGGAAGACCTGCAGGAAATCGTCGAGTTCCTGCGTGATCCACAGAAATTCCAGCGTCTTGGCGGGCGGATTCCACGCGGCGTGCTGCTCGTCGGCCCGCCCGGTACCGGCAAGACCCTGACGGCCCGTGCCGTTGCTGGCGAAGCCAATGTGCCGTTCTTCACGATTTCCGGTTCGGATTTCGTCGAGATGTTCGTCGGTGTCGGTGCGAGCCGCGTCCGTGACATGTTCGAGCAGGCCAAGAAAAACTCGCCCTGCATCATCTTCATCGATGAAATCGACGCGGTCGGCCGCCATCGCGGTGCTGGTCTCGGCGGTGGCAATGATGAGCGCGAGCA
>JAYWHQ010000220.1:0-3934 GCA_043777655.1 Allobosea sp.
GCGCAACTGTGGTGCGACACGTGTCCTGGCAGTCCTTCCTCGATTGCAGCGCGGCCCGAACGGAGACAACGGTTGCGCCTCGCATCGTGCTGGCGGAGACCGACGGTGCCGCGATACATACCGGGTTTGCCTTCCGGGACAGCGACATCATCCTGTTGGGGCGCGAGTCAGCCGGCGTGCCAGACGCGGTGCGCGCGGCCTGTCATGCCAGCGTGCGCATTCCGCAGACCGAGGGCACACGCTCGATCAATGTCGCGCTTGCAGCGGCGATGATTGTCGGCGAAGCCTTGCGGCAGACAGGCGGTTTCGCGACAGATGCGTTGCATTCGCCAAGCCTCGACACCTGATTCACACCGGATGGACATGAAGATGACCGCGCAGATGACAGCCGCAGAGGCGATGAAGCCCAAGGCGGAAACCTGGTTTCAGGACCTTCGCAACCAGATCTGCACCGCGTTCGAACAGCTGGAGGCAGAGGCGCAAGGCCCCTTCCCGACCGAGGCAGACCAGCCCGGCCGCTTCACCCGCACACCGTGGCAGCGGCTGAACCATGATGGTGCCGAAGGCGGCGGCGGTGTCATGTCGATGATGTCCGGTCGCATCTTCGAGAAGGTCGGCGTGCATTGCTCGACGGTGTTTGGCACATTCCAGCCTGAATTTGCCGGGCAAATCCCGGGTGCGGCCGAAGACCCGCGCTTCCATGCCACCGGCATTTCGCTGATTGCCCATCCATGGAACCCCAACATCCCGACCGTGCACATGAACACGCGCATGGTGGTGACCACGAAGCCCTGGTTCGGCGGTGGCGCTGACCTGACGCCGGTGCTGATGCGCCGCCGCACGCAGGAAGATGCCGACAGCCTGGCTTTCCACACGGCGATGGAGACGCCTTGTTCGGCGCATGGCCGTGACTATGCCCACTACAAGCAATGGTGCGACGAGTATTTCTACCTGCCCCACCGCAAGGAGCCGCGCGGCATTGGCGGCATTTTCTACGATTATGTCTGGACCGGCGATCCGGAGGCCGATTTCGCCTTCACGCAAGCCGTGGGCCGGGCGTTCCTCGGTATCTATCCCGAAATCGTGCGCAGCAACTGGGACAGGCCCTGGACGGACGCTGACCGGCACGAGCAGCAGGTGCAGCGCGGACGCTATGTCGAATACAACCTGCTCTATGACCGCGGCACGATCTTTGGTCTCAGAACGGGTGGCAATGTCGACTCGATCCTCTCAAGCATGCCGCCAACCGTGCGCTGGCCCTGACCCTCAGGATAGGCGCGCAGCCAGAACCGCTTCCAGCAGCGCGGTCTGATCCTCGATGCTGGCCGGGCAGCCCGCCTCGATCCACTGATCGCGCAAGGTGACCAGCAGCGCGCCCAGCCTCTCGCCCGGCGCAACGTTGCGCGCCATAAGGTCGCGGCCTGACAGAAGCAGTTCGGGCGTGGCGCGCAATTGGTTGCCAAGAACGTCTGCCTCACCTTGCCGCTTTCCTCTCGCGACGACCGACAGCGCCAGCAGCACTTCCGGCAGGCCATGGCGATCGGCCAGCCGCCGCAATTGCGCCAGTCGGGGGCGCGCATGTCCATGGAGCGCTTCGAGTGCGGCACCAAACCCATGAAGCATCGCAAGCTCCGCATTTGACAGGCGCAAGCCCTCGCGAAGCCGCAAGGCATCCTCACACACGCTGACAGCGACCAAAGCCAGCCGTTGCACAGGATCACGCGACCCTGCGTCATCATCGCGCACAACCTGCTCGAAGCGCGCCACCTGTGCGACGCCGCCCAGCACGGCCTGAAGCAGCCCATCATCCACCATGGCCGTCAGCGCGGGCGCTGCCCCCTTCGCCATCAGGAGCTTGAGCATCTCGGCCCGCAGACGCTCCGGCGACAGGCGCGAAAGCCCGGCCCGCCCGGCAATGCAGGCCGCACGGCCCACCGGATCAGGAGCGGAATGCCCGTAAGCCGCGTGAAAACGATAGAAGCGCAAGATGCGCAGCGCATCCTCCGTGATGCGCGCCTGCGCCTCGCCAATGAAGCGGATGCGCCCCTCAGCGAGATCGGACAGACCGCCCGCCTCATCATGCAGCTGCCCGCCCGCATCCAGCATCAGCGCATTGACGGTGAAGTCACGCCGCAGCGCATCCTCGCGAAAATCCCGCCCGAACGCGACCACCGCATGGCGGCCATTGGTCTCCAGATCACGCCGCAACGTGGTGACCTCGACCGGACGGCCCGCCGCCATCACCGTGATGGTGCCGTGGTCGATGCCGGTCGGGATGGCACGCAGATGTGCTGCCCTCGCCCGGCGCATCGTCTCTTGCGGCAAGGCGGTGGTGGCCATGTCGATGTCATTCACCGGCAGGCCGAGCAGGCTGTTGCGCACGGCTCCGCCAACGATGCGCGTCTCCTCGCCTTCGCAGGAGAGCACGGCCATGAGTTGCTTGACCTCGGGCCGTCCCAGCAGGCGCGCCGGCGCATCGTGGTCCAGCATGCATGGCTCAAGGCCTGATCTTGCAGGGCTTGATCCGTCAGGGCTTGGCATTGAACCGGCCAGGCACGAGCTGACCATTCTCCATGTGCGGCGGCTCATAGGCGCCGGTATAGCGCTTGGCGACGACGCCTGCGAAAACCAGCGACGAAATGGCCAGAACCAGCCCGACAGTTGTCAGCATGAACAGGCTGCCGGACCAGGATTCAACCTTGAACGGGTTGCGCTTGCGCACAACGAGATAGCCTGCAAACACGCAGAACGGCAGCACAAACAGCAGGAATTCTTCGATCAATGCGCGAAACATGGTCCATCCTGTCCAGGCCGCATCAGATCTCCAGCCTCTCCCAGAGGTGGCGGATCATCCCGGCCGTCGCCCCCCAGATATAGTGATCCTGATAGGGGATCGCATAGTAGCTACGAAAAATGCCGTTCCACTCGCGCCCATCACGGCGATGGTTGGCCTGATCCATCAGAAAAGCCAACGGAACCTCGAACACCGCGTCGACCTCATCCGGGTTGAGCAGGGGCGCAAACTCCGGCTGCACCAGCGCGACAACCGGCACGATGCGATAGCCAGTGCCGGTCAGATAGGCATCGAGATAGCCCAGCGGCGAAACCAGCTGCCGCTCAAGGCCGATCTCTTCCTGCGCCTCACGCAGCGCGGCTTCGAGCGGCGAGGCATCGCCCGCATCGATCCGGCCGCCAGGGAATGCAATCTGGGCCGCATGCGACCGCATGTTGGCGGCGCGGCGCGTCAGCAGCAGCGTCGCGCCGTCAGCGCGATCCACAATCGGCATCAGCACGGCTGCGGCCTTGGCCAGCGCCGGGTCCGTCATGGCAAAGGCATGTTCCTGCAATTCGTGGTCGCCACGTGGTCGCGCAATCACGTCATGAAGTTCCGGCGGCTCGCGGCGCAATGCCAGAGGCGCGCTGGCCATCAACCGTGCGGCACTCCAGCGCCCCTGCGCATCGCGGACTGTGTCGAGCATCAGCCCAACCCCTCGATCTCGGCCGCCGGGACCGCTGGGAAAAAGCCGCCGCCCGCCGCCACACCGAACATCGGCACGCCATCCACATCCCGCACTTCGCCCAGCGCCAGCAGATCATAGCTGAGCGCCCGCGTCAGCCGCGCCCAGAGGCCACGGCGCACATGCACGGCGGGCTTCAACCCGTCGCGGTCATCGCGCTCGAAGCGCAGGCCATGGTCGGGGCCAACCGTCACCATGTCATCGGTGAGCGTACGAAACAGGATCTGGCGGGCTCCCGCTTCACCTTCCACCGCCATCTCGACGGCCTGAAGCGGCAGGTCATCGACCCGGATGCCAACCTTTTCGACTGGCGTGACGAGGAAGGTCGCGCCCTCCTCCTGCTTCAGCACGGAGGCAAAGAGCTTTACCAATGCAGGCCGGCCAATCGGCGTGCCAAGATAGAACCAGGTGCCGTC
>JAYWHQ010000221.1:0-14164 GCA_043777655.1 Allobosea sp.
GCGTGGACCTCTGCCGCTTCCGCCAGCCGGAGCGCGAAGGGTCCGCAGCCGGCAAACAGGTCAGCGACGCGTTTGGCTTTCGGCATGGCGGCGCGCACCAGCTGCGCGATGCTCTCCTCGCCCAGGGCCGTCGCCTGCAGGAAGCTGCCCGGGCCCGGCGTCACCATGGCCTTGCCCATATGCTGCTGTGGCGGGCGGCGCTCGACGATGATGTCGCCATGCAATGACAGCCGCGCCAGATCGAGCCGCCTTGCGGCTTCACCCAGGATCATGCGCAGCTTGTCGCCTGCCGGACCATGGCCGCGAATGTCGACGTCAAAGCCGGCCTCGGATGCTGTGATCTGGATGTCGAGCGGCTTGCCCGCCGCGCGGAAGAGCCCGGCGAGGGCGCGGGCCAGCCTGGGCGCATCGCGCATGCCGGGCGAGAGGACAGGGCAGGCATCGACCGGGATGATCTCGTGGCTGCGGGCGGCCATGAAGCCCACCTCGACATCGCGCGTGGCCAGTTCCGAGCCCACCATGCGGGCATGGAAAGTGGCGCGGCGACGGCCTTCGCCATGCGCGGCGACCATCGATGAAAGGCTCACTGACAGGCCTGTGCGCTCGAATGTGTCCGCCAGGTTCTGCTGCTTCCAACTGGCGTAGATGGACTCACCCATATGCTGCGCCACGCAGCCGCCGCAGCGCATGAAGAGCGGGCACTCCGGCACCTTGCGCTCCGGTGACGCGGCAATGATGCTTTCCAGCCAGCCACGGTCATCATGCACCAGCACCGAGACCGTCTCGCCAGGCAGTGTGAACGGCACGAAGAGCGTGCCTGTCGCGCCATGACTGATGCCATCACCGCGCTGGCCAAGGCGCGAGATGGTCAAGGTTTGCGTGCTGTCGGCGCTGAGGTCGGGCATTTCATTCCGGATCTGTCCAGATGGAGCCGGACAAGGTGATTTTGACGCGTCCAGGCCGCAAAACAAGCTGCGTGACCTGCGCAATCCCTTCGCCTATCAGGTTCCTTGTGCTGACAAAACTCCCCGGCGCGGCTTTGCGCATCGAAACTGAAACGGGATCCGCTGACATGACCATCCGCAAGGGCGTGATCGACGCCATCGGCAACACCCCGCTGATCGAACTGAAGGCCGCCTCTGCCGCCACGGGCTGCCGCATCCTGGGCAAGGCGGAGTTCATGAATCCTGGTGGTTCCGTCAAGGATCGGGCAGCGCTTGCGATCATCCGAGACGCGGAACGCTCGGGTGCCTTGCGTCCTGGCGGCACGATTGTCGAAGGCACTGCCGGCAATACAGGCATCGGGCTTGCGCTGGTCGGCAACGCGCTGGGCTACAAGACCGTGATCGTGATCCCGGATACGCAGTCGCAGGAAAAGAAGGATATGTTGCGCCTTGCAGGTGCGATGCTCGTCGAGGTGCCAGCCGTCGGTTACGTCAATCCGAACAACTATGTGAAAGTTTCCGGCAGGGTCGCTGAGGAACTGGCGCGAGTTGAGCCAAATGGCGCGATCTGGGCCAACCAGTTCGACAATATTGCCAACCGTCAGGGCCATTTCGAGACAACCGGCCCCGAAATCTGGGAGCAGACCGGCGGCCAAGTCGACGCCTTCATTTGTGCCATTGGCACAGGTGGCACGCTGGCTGGCACGGGCATGGCGCTGAAAGCACGCAATTCAGCGATCATGATTGGCTGTGCCGACCCTATGGGTGGCGCGATGCATTCCTGGTTCAGCCGCCGCGAACTGGTGATGGAGGGTTCATCCATCACCGAGGGCATCGGCCAGGGCAGGGTGACAGCCAATGTGGCCGATGCACCTGTGGATTGCGCTTTCCAGATTTCGGACGAAGAGGCCCTGCCGATCGTCTTCGATCTGCTTGAGCACGAAGGCCTTTGTCTGGGCGGCTCGTCTGGCGTCAATGTCGCGGGCGCCATTAAGCTGGCAAAACAACTTGGCCCGGGCCACACGATCGTGACAATCCTCTGCGACAGCGGCACGCGCTATCAGTCCAAGTTGTTCAATCCGGCTTTCCTAAGGTCAAAGAATTTGCCGATTCCGCACTGGTTAGTGGAGAAATCGGGCGCTGCCGAAGCCATTCGCAATAAAATTCTGCAGTAACGCCCAACTTTCGGTTTGGTTCCCTTGACTCCGACCGTCATTGCGCCAAGCAATCCTGCTTAACAAACTGTAAAGGATCACGCGCATTGCGTGGACCGTTTGCTGGTGTGTTCCCGGTTCTGCTTGAGCGGTCCGGGTGGCTTAACACTTCTTGGGGGGTGGGCGAGATGTGCCAACCGAAAAAATGGTGGTGGGGTCTGATCCCGCTCGCTTTGCTCTGGATTTTTGCGAACTGGATGAAAGCTGAGCCGGTTCGCTCTGACGTTGCCGCAAAGGCGACTGCGGCGGCCGTAGCCGCTGCCGGCACGACAGCCGGCTTGAAGCCGGTCGCACTGACGGTCGTTGGTCGCGATGTGACCATTGCAGGCGAGACGCTGGCAGCTGCCGGCGCAACCAAGGCCCTGGCCGATGTGGATGGCGTGCCGGGCGTGCGCCGTGCCGATGGTGCCCTGTTCGTCGTCACGGCCCAGAAGCCCTACACCTGGGCAGCGGCGCGTGACGGCCAGAAGATCACCCTGTCGGGTTTTGTGCCGGACGAGGCGACCAGGAAGGCAAACGCTGAATCCGCAGCCAGGGCCTTCACTGGCGCGACGGTTGACGACCAGCAGAAGATCGCCTTCGGCGCGCCTGCCGGTTTCGCAGCCATGGCCGCTCTCGGCATCCCCGAACTCGCCAAGCTTTCCGCCGGTCGCACCGGCATCACCGATGACGCATTCTGCTTCACAGGCGCTGCCGCAACATCCGACAGCTATCTTGATGTCATCGGCAAGGTGGCAACACCTGCATCTGGCTTCAAGAAAGCCGATTGTGCTGTCACGCCGCCCACCATCACGCCTTACGTCTGGGGTGCTGAAAAGGCGGCGACCGGTGCTGTCACGCTGACAGGTCTTTATCCGACGGATGCGGCCCGCGCGCAGATCAATGCCGTTGCCCGCGCCGCCCTGCCAACTGGAACATCGATCACCGATGCGATGAAGCCTGCGCTGGGCGCGCCTGCTGCTCTGGTGGGCCTTGCCACCAAGGCGCTGGGTGATCTGGCGTCGCTGCAGTCTGGCCGCGTTGGCCTGTCCGGCACGACCTACACCATTGCCGGTCAGGGTCCGGCAACTTTCGCCGCCTGCTCGGCGCTGAAAGCGGGCGCTTCTGCTCTCACCGGTGGCACGCTGGGAAGCGAGGCAATTGCCTGCCCGCCCCCGCCCCCGCCCCCGCCTCCGCCGCCAGTTGCAGTTGTTGCGCCGCCGCCACCAGCCCCGGTTGCTGCACCTGCACCAACACCGGGCATTTTCCCGCCTCCGGTTGACGCTGCTCAGGTGGCGCCGCCTTCTGCCGTCATCCTGAACTGGGCAGCTGACAAGTCGGCCACAGGGATTGCGCTCTCCGGCCTCGTGCCGAATGACGCGGCCAAGGCAGCTCTCCGCACCGGCGCTGCCGCGTCAGTTTCGGGTGGCACGGTCACGGACACGCTGCGCATCGAAGGCAACCTGCGCACCGTGCCTGATTACGGCGCTGCCACAGCGTTTGCCCTGGCGCAGCTGCGTCCGATGACGACTGGCAATGCCTCCATTGCCGACATGGCTTTGACAGTGACCGGCATTGCGCCGACTGCTGCGGCTAAGGCAGCGATCGAGGCGGCTATCAATGCTGCGTCACTGCCGGGTGACCTGAAACTTGCCCGCACAGAGATCGCGGTTCGCCCCTATTTCTTCGAAGTTGAAGCCGACAGGTCGGGCGCCGTGCTGAAGGGTTACCTGCCTGATGCGGTCGTCAAGGCCGAAATCCTCGCCCGTTTCGAGGGCTCGCCCTTGCGCGCCAATGTGCGTGACGAAACGGTGCTGCTCTCCGGCAGTCCGGCAAATTTCGGCACTGCGGCCAAGACTGCTGTCACGAATCTGCTGCTCCTCGACATCGGCACGGCGCGCGTTACCGATCAGACGTCGTCGATCAGTGGCCTGACCTGCCGCGATATCATCAAGGGCGAAGTCGAAACGACCACGCGTGCTGGCCAGCCGACCGGCTTTGCCGGTGAGGCTGTCATAAGCTTGCGCCAGACCGGTTGCGTCATAGACGCGCCCAACACCTGCCAGGCGGATCTCGACGCACTGACGAAGCGCAATGCCATCGTGTTCCCGAATGGCCGTGCCCAACTTGGTGCGGATGCAGGCACGCAGGGTGCAATGAACGATCTTTTCGCCGTCTTGCAGAAATGCCCGACGACGTCGATCCTGATTGAAGGCCATGCCAGCTTTGATGGCCAGCGTAGCGGCTTCAACAATCAGGCCCTGTCGGAAGACCGTGCCGGAGCCGTTGTCGCTGAACTCGTGAAGCGTGGCATTGCCGCCGCGCGGCTGAGCGCGAAGGGCTTCGGAGTCGATCGTCCGCTTGTGCCTCATGGTGCAGCCGACGCTCAGGCAAAGAACCGTCGTGTTCAGTTCACGGTCGTCAAGTGAGGGGATGAGGAACCATGTGGTATCTTGCAACGCAATACTTCTGGTGGCTTCTTGCTGCCCTCCTGCTTGGCCTCGTCATCGGCTGGCTCACCTGTTCGCGTGAGCCAACCCGCTGGTGGTCAGGCTGGGTGCCCTTTGGCGTCATCGCTTGGATCATCGGCGCCTTCCTGACCTGGTTCAGGTTCGTCAATGGCGTGCCGGCCCTCTGGATCGAGACAGCACTGCTGTTCTCGGCCACCTGGTTCGCCGGTTGCTGCCTCGGCTGCTGGCTGAAGGGCCTGTTTGGCCAGGAGGAGGCGCGTCCGGTGATGGCCGCGGCTCCTGTCGCAGCCGCCGCCGTCGCTGCTGTGCCGAAGCCTGAGATCAAGCCAGCTCCGGTCGTTGCGCCGCCGCCGCCGGTTCCGGTCGCGGCTGCCCCGGTGGTGGAGCCACCTGCGCCTGCTCCGGCCGCGATGCCGAAGGTTGAAGGTGAAGACCTGATCGCCGGCAAGCGTCCGGCCAGCCTGGCTGCACCGCGTGGTGGCGTTCCTGATGATCTCAAGCTCATCAAGGGCATCGGCCGTCAAAACGAAGGCCGCCTCCATGGTCTCGGCATCTGGCATTTCGACCAGATCGCGGCCTGGACGAAGGACAATGCCCTCTGGGCAGGGTCTTATCTGGCCTTCCCGGGTCGCATCGAGCGCGAGGAATGGGTCAAGCAGGCCGGCATTCTCGCCAGCGGCAAGACCACGGAGTTCTCCAAGCGCGCCAAGTGGGGCCTCGTGGCCACCTCGAAGGACGATGGATCGCTTGGCCAGGGCAATGTCGCCAAGGTCGAGAAGACCAGCACCAGGGGCAAGGCGCCGACTGCGGCGCCCAAGCCCAACCCCAAGCCCAAGAAGTAAGCACTGCTGCTGCGCCAGATACGAGGACGCCCGGGTTTGCGCCCGGGCGTTTTTTTGTTGAATGTCTGTGAAATGGCAGGCGCTGCCGCTGGGGCCGCGATCTGTCCTCTCAGGCGGCCTGTTTCTCTGCCCGTGCGATCAGACGTGTCACCCTCAGGATCACATCGCGCGTGCCCATCATCGGCGCATGGCCCTGGCCCGGCGCGGTGAAGGTCTCGCAATCGGGATGACGCTGGCCCATTTCCGTCAACGTGTCTGCCGAGAGCAGATCGGAGTTGGCCCCGCGGATAGCCAGCATCGGCACTTTCGACAGGCCCATGAAATAGGTCCAGAGTACGGGCAAGGGTGCTTCAAGATCAAGCTGCTCCAGCGTCTTCAGCAGCGCAGGGTCATAGTCCGGCTCCAGTTTGCCATTGCGATCCGTCCAGGTGCGACGCGCGACCATGTCCCACTCGGCCTCGCCAAACAGCGGGAACTGCTGGTCCGAGATGCGCTTCAGGATTTCAGCACCTTCGGCAAAGCTGCGCGGCACCGGCAACTTGCCGACATAGCCCCGGATGCGCACCAGACCGCGTGCATCGATGATGGGGCCAACATCGTTCATCACCACGCCGCGGATCACGGCCGGCCGGGCGGCGGCCATCGCCATGGTCAGCAGGCCACCACGCGAGGTGCCAACGAACACGGCCTCCTGAACGCCAGTGGCCGCCATGACCTGCATGACGTCATCAAGCTCGACACGGATGTCATAATTCTGCCAGTTCGCATCACGGTCGGAACGTCCGCGCCCACGATAGTCCAATGCCAGCACCCGGCGCGGCTTTGCATCATCATTGGCCAGCGCCAGTGCCAGCTCGTGATAGTCGGCCGAGGTGCGGGCCAGACCCGCCAGACAGATCACCGGCATATGCGGCGAATGCTTGGGACCGTAGGCGCGTGTGTGAAGCTTCAACCCGTCGCGGGCCGAGGTGATGATCGAGGCAAAGCCCGATTGCGCATCCATGGGAAACTCCGGCGTCGGTCAGGTCACACCAAGCCTTAGGCGTTGCGCATTTTCAGGGAAAGCCCAAAAGCGGCAAATCACCTCACACAAGTCACCTCGCACAAGTCACGTCACATGCGCGATCATGGCAGCAAGATGGCGTCGGTTTCCAGCAGCACTTCCGCCAACGGTGCAGCGATGGCAAGCACGGGCTCCGCCGGCAGCGCTGGCAGGGGCAGCTGCGCCAATTGCTGCCGTGCGGCCGGTGCCAGAACGGTGTGAGCCGTCACGCGCGCGCCACGTTTCAGGTCATCATCGATCTGGAAGGCCGTGCGCTGGTCCAGCCGCTGGCGATAGACCTGCAGGTTCTCCATCACGCGCTGCACGTAATTGCGTGTCTCGTAAAACGGGATGCGCTCGACCCAGTCAATGGCGTCCACATCCGCATGGCGCGGGTCGCCATAGGCCTCGATCCAGCTGCGCACATTGCCCGATCCGGCATTGTAGGCCGCAAACACCAGCGGATAGGAGCCGCGCCACTCCTTCAGCAGGTCCGACAGATGCGCGGCACCCAGCTTGGCGCTGTAGGTGGCATCGCCGGTCAGACGCGACGGCTCATAGGGCAGGCGGAAGCGCCTGGCTGTCTCGCGTGCAGTGGCAGGCATCATCTGCATCAGGCCGCGCGCACCGGCATGGGACACCGCCATCGGATCAAAGGCGCTCTCCTGTCGTGCTATCGCATGCACCATGGGCCGCTCGACCGGATCACCGATCACGGGGAAGTCCGGCACGCCGAAAATGGGGAAGGCAGCGGTGTCCAGCGGAAAGCCGCGATGCAGCGCCGTCTTGCCGATGGCCAGCAGTGTGCGCACATCGCGCTCGCGATAGGCGATGCGAGCCACGGACTCGATGCTGGAAGCGCTGTTCTGGCGCTGTGCCAGATCCATGAGCAAGGGACCCGCCAGCTCACGCGAGCTGCTGCGGTAAAGAAGTTTGGCCGCGCGCATGCCTGGCAGATGCGCAATATCGGCCCCTTGAGTCGAGCGCACCGGCAAATCGTCAAGTCCAAGCCGGGCCCGCGCCAGCTGCCCGTAATAGGCCACCGGATGGCGCGCAGCGCGCTGATATTCGTGGACAGCCCGCTCCTGATTGCCCAGCACATCCAGTGCCCGGCCTTGCCAATAGGCGGTGCGTGAGACCGAGATGGGTGTCTCGGCATGGCGCGCGGCATTGGCGAAATGTGCGCTGGCCGTCTGCGCATCGTTCAGGAAACGCAGCGCGATCCAGCCGGCATGCCATTCAGCCTCGACCATCGAAGAACCGCCCTCGGCGCCATGCCCGGCAGCCACCTGATAGGCCAGGGCGAATTCGCGGCTGTCGAGCAACTTGCGGGCGATCAGCCGTCGCTCGATCCACCATTCATTGCCATCGCCCAGAATCAGCGGATCACGGCCCACCTTTTCGATGGCCCTGGCCGCATCGACCGGACGATCCTCGCGGCGCGCCAGCTGCGCCTTGGCGAAGGCGAAGGACACATCGTTTCGCAAGCCTGGCGCCACCTTGTCGAGCAAGGCCTTGCCGCTGCCATTCTTGCGCGCAATGGCCAACCGCGCCTGCGCCAGCACAACGTAGTCTGCCGAAACGCGCCTGGCATTGCGCAACGCGCCTTCGCTGTTTTCGCGAAACAGGTAGCGCTCGGTGCGGGCGCGATGGGCGCTGGTATCGAGATGCGCGCCGAATTCCTTGAGCACCAGCTCTTCCAGCTGGCTGCCCATGATGTCTTTCAGCCAGACAGCGCGGATCAGTGCATGGGCCTCGGCAGCATTGCCCTCATCAGCCAACGCACGGGCGAGCGCCACTTTGCCCGCAGGCGTCAAAGGCTCGCGACCATGGAAGAAGGCACGCGTGATGGCATGGCCGCGCTTTTCGGCTACCAGCGCCTCTTCGGCGCGTCGGCGGAAAACACTGGTGCCAGGAAAATTCGGGTTGGCATCGAGGAACGCGACAATCCGCTCGAAGCGCACCACACCGGGCAAAGTGCGGATAGCGACCCATTCGGCCAGCGAGCGCGCTGCCGGGTCGCTCAGGCCTTCCGCAGCCTTGTCACCTTCGCCAAGCCTGCCGGCGCGGTAATGTGCGAGCGCCTGATCGAGCGCCAGTCTTTCCGTTTCAGGCAGGGGAGCGAACGGAGCTTGCGGGAGCGAGGCGGTGGTCTGCACGTCGAGGAGGACGGTTTCGGCCAGCTGCTCCAGCTGCGCATCATCATCAGCCGCGCGCGCCGGCACAGCCAGGGGAAGCAGGAGGAGAGGCAGCACGAGAGCCGGCAATGACAGCAGTGCCAAGGCGCGGGTGGCAAGCCAGTTCCGGCCACGACATCCCCGGAGCTTCCGATGCGATCCGATCAACCCGACATCCTTCCGCTGCAATGCTCAGCATTTCTGCCGCCAACAGCGTTGAGGAAGTGTTAACCATGCGCGACAGGTCTCTTCGCAAATCGAGGCCGTGTCCTGCGGCAAAGAGGCTTTCCGTTGCCTCTGCAAAGCCCTATGTGACGATCTCGGCTGTTTGCCGGACAAAAGAATTTCAGGATATGCCATGACCACTCGCACCGACATGACCACGCGCCCTGCCTTCACCGGTTCTCTCACTGCCCTGGTAACGCCCTTCAAGGACGGCAAGATCGATGAGGCGGCCTTCCGGGCGCTCGTCAGCTGGCAGATCGACAATGGCACGCATGGGCTTGTGCCTGTCGGCACCACCGGCGAAAGCCCGACGCTGAGCCACGCCGAGCACAAGCATGTTGTTGAAATGACGCTGAGCGAGGCGAAGGGCCGCGTACCTGTGATCGCCGGCGCCGGTTCCAACAACACCGCAGAGGCCATTGATCTTGCCGTGCATGCCGAGAAAGCCGGTGCGCAGGCGGTGCTTGTGGTCACGCCCTATTACAACAAGCCGACGCAGGAAGGGCTCTATGCCCATTTCAAGGCGGTGAATGATGCCATCGGCATACCGATCTTTATCTACAATATTCCGCCGCGCTCCGTGGTGGACATGTCGGTTGAGACGATGGCCAGATTATACGAGCTGAAGAACATTGTCGGCGTGAAGGATGCGACCGGCAATCTCGCGCGCGTGTCGCAGCAGCGCCACGCAATGGGGCCTGACTTCATCCAGCTTTCGGGCGAGGACATGACGGCCTTGGCCTACAATGCGGCTGGCGGCCATGGCTGCATCTCGGTGGTGGCCAATGTTGCCCCCAAGCTTTGCAGCGAATTGCAGGTCGCCACACTCGATGGTGACTATGTCGCCGCAATGAAGATCCAGGACCGGCTGATCCCGCTGCATGATGCGATCTTCCGTGAGCCGGGCCTGGCGGGCGCCAAGCATGGGCTCTCGCTGCTGGGGCGCGTGCGTGACGAGGTCCGCCTGCCGCTGCTGCCGGTGACGGCGGCTGCCGGTGCCGGCATTCGCGCAGCGATGGTCCATGCCGGCCTGCTGAACGCTTGAGCTGCAACCGATGTATCTGCCCAGTCATTTCAAGGTGGAAGATCGCGAGGCGCTGCACGGCGTCATCCGCGCACACCCGCTCGGGCTGCTGGTGACGTCTGGCGCTGGCGGGCTGATGGCCAACCCGATCCCCTTCACGCTGGTTGCGGATGCAGGCCGATATGGCACCCTGCGCGCCCACCTGGCGCGGCCCAATCCCCAATGGCGCGAACTGGCAGGAGGCGCCGAGGCGCTCGTCATTTTCCAGGGCGTCGATCACTACATCACGCCGGGCTGGTATGCCTCGAAGAAGGAGCACGGCAAGGTCGTGCCGACCTGGAACTATGTCACCGTGCAGGTGCGTGGCACTGTGCGCGTCATGGATGATCCCGGCTTCGTGCGCGACCAGATCGAGGACCTGACACGGCAGCATGAGGGCTCGCGCCAGTCACCCTGGGCCGTCACGGACGCGCCCGATGCCTTCGTGGCCGCCCAGATGCGCGGCATTGTCGGCATCGAGATCGAGATTTCCGACATGGCCGGCAAGTTCAAGGTCAGCCAGAACCGACCTGAAGCTGACAAGCAGGGCGTGTTTGCTGGACTTCAGGCAGAGTCTTCCACAGACGCGCAGGCCATGGCCCGTCTGGTCGAAGAGCGCGGATTGCGGGCCCAATCATGAACGCCCCGACCGAGCGCTACAAGATTGCGGCTGACAACCGCAAGGCACGCTATCACTATGCCATCACCGAGACGCTTGAGGCCGGCATCATGCTGACCGGCACCGAGGTGAAATCGCTGCGCGGCGGCAAGGCGACGATTGGCGAGAGTTATGCCGGGCCACAGGGCAACGAGCTCTTCCTGTTCAATGCCTATATCCCGGAATATCTCGAAGCCAACCGCTTCAACCACGAGACAAAGCGCCCGCGCAAGCTGCTGCTGCACCGGCGCCAGGTCAACAAGCTGTTGGGTGCCATCCGGCGCGAAGGCATGACGCTGATCGCGCTGAAAATGTATTTCAACGACAAGGGCCGCGCCAAGGTCGAGTTGGGCCTCGGCAAGGGCAAGAAGCTGCACGACAAGCGCGAAACCGAGCGCAACCGAGACTGGGCCCGAGACAAGGCGCGCATCATGAAAGACCGCAGCTGAGCAACAGCCGCGCTGCAGCTTCCACGGGTCAGACCTCCGTGACCTCGTCCGAATCCTGCCGGATGCCATAGCGGCGCTCGAGCCCGGGATTGCCCGGTGTGCCAGGAGCTGGCCTTGGGCCGCGCTCGCTCGGGTCGCGACCAATGCGATCCACCATCTTGGCGACATCCATGAACTCGTCGCACTGGCGGCGCAGGTCGTCTGCAATCATCGGAGGCTGGGTCGAAATGGTGGAAACCACTGTCACCTTCACGCCCTTGCGCTGCACGGCCTCGACGAGTGAGCGGAAATCACCATCGCCTGAAAACAGGTAGATGTGATCAAGATGGGCGGCCAGCTCGAGCATGTCGATGGCCAGCTCGATGTCCATGTTGCCCTTGATGCGACGGCGACCCGTGGCATCGGTAAATTCCTTGGCGGGCTTGGTCACCACACGGTAGCCATTGTAGTCGAGCCAGTCGACCAAGGGCCTGATGGAGGAATACTCTTCGCTCTCGATCAGCGCCGTATAATAGAAGGCCCGGATGAGGTTGCCTTTGCCCTGAAATTCTTTCAGCAAACGGCGATAGTCGATGTCGAACCCGATCTGCTTGGTGGTGGCGTAGAGATTGGCGCCGTCAATAAAGAGCGCAATGCGCGGCTCTGCGGGCATGGGAAATTCCTTTCGTGCTGAAAATCAGATTTCAAAAATAGCGGGCGTATCGATACGCCGTTTCAAAAAAGATACAGAGATGTGACGTAACTTCTGGCCACACACTTCGTCAATGCTGACCAATGGTCAGCTGCTTCGACTTATTTCACCAGATTTCGGCTGCCTGGCTTGATTGCCGGAATGGCTGCCAGCTCCGGCGGCAGCGCATCGGCGGCGTAGGTGGGGATGTCGAGTTCGACAAGGCTCACCAGCTTCACACCGATCTCGGCCTTCCCGCCGGAACGGTCGACCAGGCAGGCTGCACCGACGACGACCCCAGGCTCGTCGGCAATCGATGCCAGACATTCGCGCGAAGACAGGCCGGTGGTGACAATGTCCTCGACCATGATGACGCGCGCACCTGCTGGAATGGCAAAGCCGCGCCGCAGACGGAACTGGCCGTCCTCGCGCTCGACAAAGACGGCCTTGGCGCCAAGCTGGCGCGCCATCTCATAACCCGGCACGATGCCACCCACGGCTGGCGAGACGACATAGTCGATCTTGCCGAAAGCCGCCTCGACCTTGCGCGCCAGCGCCGCACAGAGCCGGGCTGTGCGCTCAGGGTCCTGGAACACGAACATCTTTTGCAGGAAGACCGGGCTGCGCAGGCCCGACGACAAGATGAAATGCCCTTCAAGCAAGGCGCCGGCATCACGAAACTCGGCAAGGACCTGATCGGGGGTCATGGGGCAGCTCCGCTGGCAAAAACTCTCGCAGCGGCTTTGTCATGTTGCCCGGCTACGGGCAAGACACGGATGCAGCGGCCCTTTGGACGCTGCCTCATCCGATCACGCGGTCAGCTTTGCTGATGACGCGTTTCTGGCGCAACTCGCTGATGATGGCATTGAGGTGCTTGAGGTCCCACACCGTCAGGTCGATGGTCATGTTGGTGAAGTCGGGGTTGGGCCGCAGCATGGCAACCGAATCGATGTTGCCATCATGCTCGGCAATAATCTGCGTGATGAGCGCCAGCGAGCCCGGCTCATTGATCGAATGCAGGTGAATGCGCGCCGGAAAGCGCTGGGCGCTGCGCTCGTCGAGATCCCAGCGCACATCCAGCCAGCGGTCCGGCTCGTTGTCGAACAGCGCCAGCGATGGCGACTGGATCGGGTAGATGGTGATGCCTTCGCCCGGTGAAAGGATGCCGACAATCCGGTCTCCTGGCACGGCACCGCCGCCCTCGGCGAAGCGCACGGGCAGATCGCCGCCCAGTCCCCGGATGGGGATGGCATTGGCATCGCCCGGCGATTCCGGCACCTTGAACTTCAGGTTCTCGCCTTTCTTCAGCTCGAACCAGCCCTGGCTGGAACGACCGTCAGCTGCGGCGCGCTTCTCGGGTTCGAGATCGGGATAGACGGCCTTCACCACATCGCCCGAGAACATTTCGCCGCGCCCGATGGCCGCCAGAACGTCGTCGACATTGGTGCGCGCCAGCCGCTTCAGTGCGGCTTTCAGCTTGTCGGCGCTGTAGGGTTTTTCGGCCCGCTCGAAAGCGCGTTCCAGGATCTGCTGGCCAAGGCCGGCATATTGACGGCGCACGGCCGAGCGCGTGGCGCGGCGGATGGCAGCGCGCGCCTTGCCGGTGACCACCAGCGATTCCCATGCGGCCGGCGGCACCTGGCCCGAGGCGCGCGTGATCTCCACCTCATCACCATTGGTCAGTTCGGTCAGCAGTGGCGAGATGCGCCCGTTGATCTTGGCGCCGACAGCGGTGTTGCCGACATCCGTATGCACGGCATAGGCAAAATCGATAGGCGTGGCGCCACGCGGCAGTGCAATGAGGCGGCCCTTGGGCGTGAAGCAGAAGACCTGATCATGGAACAGCTCGAGCTTGGTGTGTTCCAGGAACTCTTCCGGATTGTCGCCTTCGGCCAGCAAATCGACCGTGCGCCGGAGCCATTGATAGGCGAGGCTCTCATCAGGCTGGTTGCCACCTGAGGGCTGGGCTGCCGTGCGGCCATCCTTGTAGTGAGCATGGGCTGCGATGCCGAACTCGGCGATGCGCTCCATCTCGTCCGTGCGGATCTGCAACTCGACGCGCTGGTGGCCGGGGCCGACCACGGTGGTATGGATCGAACGATAGTCATTCTGCTTCGGCGTCGAGATATAGTCCTTGTAACGACCAGGAACCATCGGCCATGTCGTGTGGATGATGCCAAGCACGCGGTAGCAATCCTCCACCGTCTCGACGATGACGCGGAAGCCGAAAATATCCGACATCTGCTCGAAGGAGACTGACTTGCGCTCCATCTTGCGCCAGATCGAATAAGGCCGCTTGCGCCGCCCCGACACCTCGGCCGTGATGCCGCGCGCGGCCAGCTTGGCCTTGAGATCGGCTTCGATCTTGCCGATCACCTTGCCGTCGCGCACCGTCACCTCTTCCAGCCGTTTGGTGACGGTGGCATGCGC
>JAYWHQ010000222.1:0-3917 GCA_043777655.1 Allobosea sp.
GCGCGTCATCGAGGCGAAGCAGCATCCCAATGCCGACCGTCTGCGCGTCTGCATGGTCGATGCGGGCGGGCCGGAGCTTGTGCAGGTTGTCTGCGGCGCACCCAATGCGCGCACCGGCATGAAGAGCGTGTTCTCGCCGCCGGGAACCTACATTCCCGGCAAGAAGATCACGCTGGGCAAGGGCGTCATTCGCGGCGTTGAATCCAACGGCATGCTCTGCTCAGCCGCAGAACTGGAGCTGTCGGACGAGTCCGACGGCATCATCGAGTTGCCCGATGACGCGCCGGTTGGCGCTGTCTATGCTACCTGGGCCGAACTGAGCGACCCGATGATCGAGATCGCTGTGACACCCAACCGGGCGGATGCGCTGGGCATTCACGGCATCGCGCGCGATCTGGCCGCAGCCGGCCTAGGCCGCCTGAAGCCGGTGGATGTGGCGCCCGTGAAGGGCAGCTTTGCCTGCCCGACGAAGGTGAAGATCGCGCTCGCGCCAGAGGATACCCATCTCTGCCCGGCCTTCGCTCTCAGACTCGTGCGCGGCGTCAGGAATGGCCCGTCGCCCGATTGGGTGCAGGCGAGGCTGCGCGCTATCGGTCTGCGCCCGATCAACGCGCTGGTCGATGTCACCAATTTCATGACCTTTGCCATGAACCGCCCGCTGCATGTGTTCGATCTGGCGAAGGTCAAGGGCGATCTGGCCGTGCGCCGCGCGGTCGCTGGCGAGAGCGTCAAGGCGCTCGATGGCAAGACCTACACGCTGACTGACGAGATGATCGTCATCGCCGATGACCATGGCGTGGAATCCATCGCTGGCGTCATGGGTGGCGAAGCCTCGGGCTGCGACGAAACTACCGTCGATGTGCTGGTCGAGAGCGCCTTGTGGAACCCGCTGAACATCGCCCGCACGGGCCGCGTGCTCGGCATCAACAGCGATGCGCGCTACCGGTTCGAGCGCGGCGTCGATCCCGAATTCTGCCGCCCCGGCCTTGATCTGGCAACAAAGATGATCGTCGAGCTTTGCGGTGGCGAGCCATCCGAAATGGCCTTTGCAGGTGAGATTCCGGACACGGGCCGCGTCATCGATTTCCCCTGGACGGAAGTGAAGCGCCTCACCGGCATCGAGATCCCGCAGGTGGAGAAGAAGCTGGCGCTGACTTCGCTGGGCTTCCATGTGTCGGGCACAGGCGACCGGGTGAAGGTCTCGCCGCCATCCTGGCGCGCCGACATTGAAGGGAAGGCCGATCTGGTCGAGGAAATCCTGCGCATTGCCGGGCTCGACCGCGTGGTGGCAACGCCGCTGCCGCGCATCGAGGCGACGGTGGCCAAGCCCGTGCTGACGCTGCTGCAGAAGCGCACAAGGCTGGCCAAGCGGGCGCTGGCCTCGCGCGGGCTGGTCGAGGCTGTCACCTGGTCCTTCATCCCCAAGGCCGAGGCCGTGCATTTCGGCGGCGGCGCGCCGGAACTGGCGCTCGCCAACCCGATTGCGGCTGACCTGTCGGACATGCGGCCCTCTTTGCTGCCGGGCCTGCTCAGGGCCGCACAGGCCAATGCCGATCGCGGCTATGGCGATGTGGCGCTCTTCGAGGTGGGGCAGGTGTTCTTCTCCGATGAGCCGGATGGCCAGAAGATTGCGGCTGCCGCCATCCGTCGCGGCACGGCGCGCATGGAGGGGCAAGGCCGCCATTGGGATGGCAAGGCGCAAGTCGTCGATGTGTTCGATGCCAAGGCTGATGCCATGGCGCTTCTGTCCTCGCTCGGCATTCCGACAGGTGGGCTTCAGCTTGTCGCCGGTGGCCCGGCCTGGGCGCATCCTGGCCGCTCGGCCAAGCTGCAATTTGGCCTAAAAACCATCATCGGCGCCTTTGGCGAGGTGCATCCCGAAACGCTGAAGGCGCTGGATGTGAAAGGCCCGCTGGTCGCCTTCGAGCTTTGGCTTGATCCGCTGCCGGCGCCCAAGGCCAAGCCCACGAAAATGAAGCCGAAGCTGGTGCTGCCGGACCTGCAGCCGCTGACGCGCGATTTCGCCTTCGTAGTCGGCGCCAATGTGGCCGCTGGCGAAATGGTGAAAGCCGCCGCCAACAGCGACCGCGCGCTGATCTCGGACGTGTCGGTCTTCGACATCTATGAAGGCGCGGGCGTGGGTGCCGGCCAGAAATCCGTGGCTCTGGCTGTGACGCTGCAGCCAACCGAAAAGACGCTGACCGAAGCCGAGATCGACGCTGTGACGGTCAAGATCACGGCGGAGATGGCGAAGAAATTCGGCGCCAGCCTGCGGGGATAGGTGCAGGTAAACGGATTGCGAGCGCTCTCAACGTCATTGCGCGCAAAGCGAAGCAACCCAGACCTTTCCGCCATCGGAAGAACAATGCCGCCTGTCTGGATTGCCGCGTCGGCTGCGCCTCCTCGGAATGACGGTAAAGGCGTTCGAGGCAAGCCTTCAAAACCCCGCGCGGCTGCGCATCGCGGCCACCAGCGTGCCGTCGTCGAGATAGTCGAGCTCGCCGCCGACTGGCACACCATGGGCCAGTCGCGTCACCTTCACGGGCAGATGTGCGAGAATATCCGTGATGTAATGCGCCGTGGTCTGGCCATCGACCGTGGCGTTCAGCGCCAGCACGATCTCTTTCACCGCCGGGTCGCTGGCACGCGACGCCAGCCGCTCAAGGCTGAGATGCTCGGGTCGCACGCCATCGAGCGGTGACAGGATGCCGCCCAGCACATGGTAGCGCGCATTCAGCGCGCCCGAGCGCTCCAGCGCCCAGAGATCGGCCACTTCAGCGACAACGATCAGGATGCTGTCATCGCGGCGGCGATCGCTGCACACGGTGCAGGGCTGCGCGGTGTCGACATTGCCGCAACTCTCGCACACCACGATCTTCTCGCGCGCCACGGCCATCGCTTCGGCCAAGGGTCCGAGAAGCTGCTCGCGCTTCTTGACAAGGTGCAACGCCGCGCGTCGCGCCGAGCGTGGCCCAAGGCCGGGCAGCTTGGCCAGCAGCTGGATCAGCCGTTCGATCTCGGGCCCGGCAGCGGAACGGCTCATCGATGGTGGCTCAGAACAGCTTCATGCCGGGCGGCAGGGGAATGCCCTTGGTCACCTCCGCCATGCGCTCCTGCATGACGCGTTCGCCGCGACTGCGGCCATCATTGCAAGCGGCGATGATGAGATCTTCGAGAATTTCGCGCTCGTCGGCCACCATCAGCGAAGGGTCGATGGCGATGGTCTTGAGTGCGCCCTTGGCGCTCATCACGACCTTGACCATGCCACCTGCTGCCGAACCCTCGACCTCGATGGTCTCGAGTTCTGCCTGTGCCGTCTGCAGCTTGGCCTGCATGGCCTGTGCCTGCTTCATCATGCCCATCATGTCGCGCATCGCGTGGCTCCTCTCGGCTTCTCGGTTCTTGCGGTCTCAGAATTCGACATCGGGATCGAAGGGCTCGCGGTCATCTTCCAGTGGCGCGCCATCGGCATCGGTGAACACCTCCGGTGCCGCGCTGGTGACTGCCCCGCCAGCAATCGCATTGGGGTCGCGCACATCGATGATGCGCGCTCCGGGAAAACGCTCCAGCACGGCGCGCACCGCCGGGTGGCTGGCGGCGTCATCCTCGCGCTGGCGGGTCTTTTCCTCTGCCTGCTCGCGCAGCGTCGCCTCGCCCTGCTCGTTGACGATGACGGCGAGCCAGGTCTGGCCTGTCCATTCCTTCAGCTTGCGCGAGAGATCATTGGCGATCTGGCGCGGGCCATTGGGGGCGAGCGCAAACTCGATGCGGCCCGGCTCCAGCCGCACCAACCGGATGTCGCGCTCCAGCGCCACCTTCAGCTGCACATCGCGATGCTGCGAGGCCAGCGCCACCAGATCGGCCAGGGTGCGGACCTGTGGGGCGGGCGCCTGCTGTGCGCGGGCGGCAGCGGCCTG
>JAYWHQ010000223.1:0-3916 GCA_043777655.1 Allobosea sp.
TTCTGTAATCCTTCGGGCAAAAAATTCAGCGGCGCAAACCGTGGCAGACCAAGGCAAGCTTTGCTGCCTGCGTTCTGATGTGAACCGTTTCTCAGAGAACCGGTCGGCCATCGGGGTTGAATGCGGCATGAGCAAGGCGTTGGCTGCAGCACTTAGCTGCTTCTGACGTTGGTTTCCAGCCCCGAATGCTGGGGAGATGCGCAGCTGCATCCCGTGATATGTTCCTGAGCGGGAATCAGGATGCTTGCTGGTGCGATTCGGACGTTTCATGTGTGGTTTGGCAGGAGCGATGGGCATTGGCCTGGCAACGCTCGCATTTGTCGTGCATGGAGTCGCGTCTGCAAATGCCCAGACGGCTGAGCCAAGCCACGCGATTGCCATGTATGGCAGCCCTGCCCTGCCTGCTGATTTCACGCATCTGCCTTATGCCGACCCGACGCTGCCGCGAGGCGGGCGGCTGATTCTGGCGCTTCAAGGTACGTTTGACAGCCTCAACCCGCTGGTGGTGCGTGGCGTCGCACCCGATGTTGTGCCGCGCTATGTGCTGCAGAGCCTGATGGTGCGCTCGGCAGACGAGCCGTTTTCAGTCTATGGCCTCTTGGCGAAAAGCGTCGAGTTGCCGCCAGATCGCACCCGTGTGACCTTCCGGCTCGACCCGCGCGCCCGCTTCTCGGACGGCCAGCCCGTGACCTCTGCCGATGTGCTCTTCACTTATGAGCTGCTGAAAACCAAGGGCAAGCCGTTCCACCGCACGAGCCTGCGCAGTGTCACAGCGACATCTGCGCCAGACCCGCTGACGGTGACTTTCGAGCTGGGCGATGGCTCGAACCGCGAATTGCCGCTGCTGATCGCCACCATGCCGATTCTTGCCAAGCACGCGACCAATGCCGAGAGTTTTGCTGACACGACCTTCACGGCGGCTCTGGGCTCCGGCCCCTATGCGGTGGCGGACGTCAAGCCGGGTGAGTCTGTCTTGCTGAAGCGGCGTAACGACTTCTGGGCAGAAGATCATCCGCTCGTTCGCGGCCTCTACCGTGTCGACGAGATCCGTTATGATTTCTACCGCGATGCCAGCGCCGTGTTCGAGGCGTTCAAGGCGGGGCTCTATGATGTGCGGCTGGAGTCCGACCCCGGCCGCTGGGCCACCGGCTATGATGTGCCAGCCGTGCGCGATGGCCGCATCGTGCGCGAGACGCTGAAGCTGCAATCGCCGAAGGGCATGACCGGGATGGTGTTCAACACGCGCCGTCCGCAATTTTCGGATGCGCGGGTGCGCGAGGCGCTGGGGCTGCTGTTCGACTTTGAGTGGGTCAACCGCAACCTGTTTTACGGCGCCTACAAAAGAGCTGACAGTTTCTTTGCCGATTCCGAATTGTCAGCTGCGCGCCGCCCAGTTGACGCCAAAGAGACGGCGCTTCTCTCCCCTTTTCCCGGCGCCGTGAGTGAAACGGTTCGTGCTGGCACCTGGCAGCCGCCAAGCTCGGACGGCTCGGGCCGGGATCGCGATCCGGCGAGGCGCGCCGTGATGCTGATGGCTCAGGCTGGCTATGAGCTGAAAGAAGGCACGATGCGTGCGAAAGCGGATGGCGAGCCCTTCGTGTTCGAGATCGCCGTCAGCTCGCGGCAGCAGGAGCGACTGGCGCTCAATATCGCTTCATCGCTGACGCGCATCGGCGTGACGGCGAAAGTCCGGCTGATTGATGACGTGCAATATTGGCGCAGGCTCTCGGCTTTTGATTTCGACATGATCCAGTGGGTCTGGCCGGTCTCGTCGTCGCCCGGCAACGAACAGTTCAACCGCTGGAGTTCGGCAGCGGCTGACAGCAAGGGCTCGCTGAATTTCGCCGGGGTCAAGTCACCGGCGGTCGACTCGATGCTGCGCACCATGCTGGCAGCGCGCGAGAAAGATGACTATGTCGCCGCGGTCCGGGCACTCGACCGGCTGCTGGTTTCGGGTCACTACGTGATCCCGCTTTATTATTTGCCGGATATCTGGCTGGCCCGCTCGCGTGACATCGTCATGCCAGCCCGCAAGCCAGCGTTTTCCTTTATCCATGAGACGTTGGCCAAGGTGCCCGCGGCCTCAGCCCCTGCCAATTGAGGATATGATGGCCATGCAGGCTCAACGCGCAGGCGTGGACAAGGGCTCTCCGGTCGACGGGCTGTCGCTTGATGCGCTGCTGACATCGGCCCGCCACATCCGCTCGCAGGACATTGCCTTGCGCGATCCGGCGGGGCGGGAAAGCTGGTGCGGCATCGCGCCAGCCGCGACCAGCTTCGTTGCGCTGGATGACCAGGTGAACAAGCTGGCGGCCCTGTTCGGCATGCTTCAGGCGCCTGTTGGTTCAGGCGTCGCCATTCTGGCGCCGATGGGCCCGGAATGTGTCGTCAGCATTCTGGCGGCACTGCGTTGCGGGCTTTCGCCTTTCATTTTGCCGCTGCATGCCAGCGAGGCTGATCTTTGCGGGCTGATCGAACAGGGGCAGGCCACACTTGCCGTTGGTCTGTCGCAGGTTGGTGACCAGCGCCCGCTTCTGGCCCTGCGCAACGCCGCTGCCAAAAGCTATGGCCTGCGCTTCGTCGGTGGCTTTGGTCCCGGCGTGCCCGACGGTGTGGCTGACATCCACAAGATTATCGGCTCGGCATCTGGCGCC
This sequence comes from Allobosea sp., assembly GCA_043777655.1. GTDB lineage: Bacteria > Pseudomonadota > Alphaproteobacteria > Rhizobiales > Beijerinckiaceae > Allobosea. The sequence continues at coordinate 2,655 of JAYWHQ010000223.1, forward strand.
AGACTGACGGTCGAAGCGAGGCCCGGCGGGCGCATTCTGACAGTTGATGCCCGTTCCATGCGCCTCAATGACAGCCTGAACGAGAGCAGCATGCTGTCTGCCTCGCTGGAAATGGCACGGCTTTTGAAGATTTCACCGACATCGCGCATCCTGACGACATTGATCGGCGGCGATCTGGCCTCACTGGCGTCGGGCCTGGGTGCTTCACTGCTGACCGGCGCGGAATTTCTGCCGCTTGGCCTGTTCCGGCTCAGCGGTCTCTGGTCCAGTCTCGCTGATGGTCGCCGTGTGCACTTGGTGCTGCCGGTCGCCATCGAGAGCGCCGTGCTGCGCTCGGGGCTTGGCAACCACGAGGCGGTGGCCAGTCTTGTCTTCGTGCATCAGGGCGCGCCTGATGGCAGGCTTCGGAGATCCGCAGATGTGCGGGCCGGCACAGCGATCTTCGATCTGGCCGCGCCCTCCGTTGACCGCATCGAAGCACGGCTGCGCAGCTGAAGCGGCTTCAACCTTTCGCAGCCTTGCGTTCGGCAATCCGTACCAGATCGCGCAGCAGGCGTGTCGTGCCCTTGAGGCGTTGCTCGGCCGTGTCAAAATCACGGATGAAGACCACCTTCATGTCCGGTCGCACCTTGGCCAGTGTTCCCTCGTCAGACACATAAGCCACCAACCCGCCGGGGTTGGCAAAAGAATTGCCACGGAAGGCGATGATGATGCCCTTGGGGCCCGTATCCACCTTCTCGATGTTGGCACGGCGGCAGAGCGCTTTGATCGCGACAATGGACAAAAGCTGCTCCACCTCGTCTGGCAGCGGCCCGAAACGGTCGACCAGTTCGGCACCGAAGGCTTCAATTTCGCTGTCGGTCTCCAGCGTCGACAGACGCTTGTACAGTGTCAGCCGCAAGGTCAGGTCGGCGATGTAGGTTTCCGGGATCATCACTGGCGTGCCAATGGAGATCGATGGCGACCACTGTTCATCGACGGTCGCATCCACACCAGCCTTGAGCTGTGCCACAGCCTCTTCAAGCATCTGCTGGTAAAGCTCGTAGCCGACCTCCTTGATATGTCCGGACTGCTCATCGCCCAGCAAGTTGCCCGCGCCGCGAATGTCGAGGTCATGGCTGGCGAGCTGGAAACCGGCGCCCAGCGTATCGAGCGATTGCAGCACTTTCAGCCGCCGCTCCGCCTGTGCGGTCAGCCGCTTGGTGGCATGCACCGTGAACAGCGCATAGGCGCGCGTCTTTGAGCGGCCCACTCGGCCACGC
>JAYWHQ010000224.1:0-3914 GCA_043777655.1 Allobosea sp.
ACCCGGTTCTGGCGCGGCATGCGCTTGATGTCTTCCATCGTGAAGACCAGCGGGCGCTCGACCAGCCCATGGATCATCAGCCGGTGATCGGCCGGGTTAATCTCGGCAATGCCGCCATGGTGGCGCTCGAAGCACAGGCCGGACGGCGTGATGATGCCATCAAGCTCATGCAACGGCGTGAAGTTCACGGACGATTCCGGCGATGCCGTCAGCCAGGAGACATCGCGGCGGACGATGTGCTTTTCGAATTTCGACGGCGAGCCATAAGGTCGCTTGTCGACACCTTCACCCAGATAGCGGTTCCAGTCCTGGATTTCGGTGATGAGCGGGTCAGGCTTTGGCGGCTCGGCGGCCTTGGCGCTCTGGCCTGCAAGACCAATCGCAGCACCTGCCGCACCGGCCCCGAGAAAGCGCCGACGGTTCAGCTCTGAAGCTGTTTTCTGATCGCTCATTTTTTAGGCCTCACTAACGAACAATGCGCAAGCTTGAGTTTGGACTTTGGTGTGCCGCCGCCCTCGGGCGGCGCCTCGCTGCGCCTTCAGGCGCCAAGGACTTTCACGGCCGTATTTGTCTCCACGCGCACGGTCCCGGTGCGGGCGACATGCTTTTCCAGCACCTCCCAGATCGGCGGTCCCTTGGTGGTCTCATTCACGCTGGCCCAGCCAGACACGACATAGTTGCGCGAGGCATCAATCGGCTGGCCCGTCTTCAGATGCGTCATGCCCGAGATGCGCTGGCCAACCGGCTTGCCGATGTCGAGCGTGTAGCCCATGCCGCCAACGCGAACCATGTCACCGCCACCCTGGAAATACGGGTCCGGGTGGAAGATGTTGTCGGCCACATCCTCGAGAATTTCACGCAGTTGCTGCCCGGACATGTCCATCCGGTAACAGGCCGGATAGGTGATGGCGGTGGCGTTCGTTATGGCCTCGAACGTGATCGGATCGCCCGGCAGCAGTGTCGCGCCCCAGCGGAAGCCGGGCGAGAGTGCGATCTCGGCGTCCCGCTCCGACAGCATGGCCTGCGCGATCAGATCATCGAAGGTGCCGTTGAAATTGCCGCGCCGGAACAGCAGTGAATCGGTGCGACCGACCTCGCGCGCCAGCTCCTTGGCATAGGGCGCGCGGGCCTTTGTGATGTAGGCCGACATGGCGGGGTCGGAGGCAATCGCGTCCGAGAAGACCGGGATGAGCTTGTAGCGCACGCCAGCCAGCTTCTTGCCCTTGATGTCCAGATCGAGCCGCGAAACGAACTTGCCATGCGAGCCGGAGCCGCAAAGCAGCGTGTCGCCCACCTTCAGCAATTCCGGCAGCGCATCATGGGTGTGGGCAGTCAGGATGATGTCGATGCCTTTGACGCGGCGCGCCATCTTCACGTCGACATCAAATCCATTGTGGGAAAGGCAGACAACGACATCGGCGCCTTTCTGACGGGCCGCATCGACCTGCTTCTGCATGTCGTCTTCACGAATGCCGAATTCCCATTTCGGCATCATCCAGCGCGGATTGGCGACCGGCGTGCGCGGCAGCGCCTGGCCGATGACGGCGATGCGGGCGCCGCCCTTCTCGAAGATGCGGCTGGCCTCGAAAACCGGCTCCTGCCATTCAAGGTCGCGGATGTTCTGCGCCAGAAAGGCCACCGAAGACGTGTCGGCAATCTGCTTCACGCGTTCATGGCCAAGCGTAAATTCCCAATGGCTGGCCATGGCCTCGACGCGGAGCAGTTCCATCGCCGAGACGATGTCCTGCCCTTTGGTCTGAAGCGAGGTCCAGCTGCCTTGCCAGGTATCGCCGCCATCCAGCAGCAGCACATTGTTGGCACCTCGCTCCGCCCGAATGGCGTTGATGACGGTCGCCACGCGATCCAGCCCGCCCATGCGGCCATAGTTGCGCGCCAGCGAGACGAAATCATCCGAGGTCAGCGCATAGGCATCAGCCGAACCATTCGCGACCTTGTAATGCGCGCGGAAGGCGGCATCCGTCAGATGCGGCGGAACGCCTTTGGCGTCGCCCACGCCGAGATTGACCGAGGGCTCGCGGAAATGCACCGGCATGAACTGCGCGTGCAGGTCGGTGATGTGCAGGATCGTGGCAGTGCCGAGCGGCTCGAATCGCAAGATGTCGGCCTGGGACAGGCGCTGCTGTGCAGCGGCGCGCCCCAGAGGCCCCAGCCCGGAGGCGGCCGCTATGGCAGCGGCAGCAGAAGTCGCTTGCAGAAATTCCCTGCGAGAAAACATGTTTCCATCCCAGCCGTCGCACCTCTTTTGGGGCATTCGGCACGTTTGAGCACAGTGGTAAATTTCAGGGCGGTGGCCAGTCTTGCTACCGCACTCAGGCGACTGTCAGCTTGTTCTTCGAGACATAATCAGACCCGTCATCATCCTTCCATGTGAAGGTGAATTCGCCGGTTTCCTTCGCCTTGTAAAAGAACGACTGATACGGGTTTGCCGAAATCGCCGGGTGCCAGGTCGCCTCGAACACCGTCTTGCCGTTGAAGGCTGCGGTGAACTTGTTGATGATCTTGCGCGGGATGGTGGCGCCCTGCGCATCCTTGCGCTGGCCTGATTCCATCTCGTGCGAGATCAGCGTCTTGATCTCGATCATTTCGCCGGCCTTGGCGGTGGCTGGAACGCGCACGCGCGGGGTTGGTTTCGTGGTCATGTCGCTTGCTCCCGTGCTTTTCGTTCAGCCGCCGCAGCCGCCAATGGTGACCTTGACCTGAGCCTTGGCCATATGGAACACGCCGGTCGACATTTCCGCGACGCAGATGATGTTCTGCGTTTGCGCCAGCCGCATGCGCGCCGAAGCCGAGGCCTTGCCGCATTCCGGTGTGAACGCATAGCTGATGACGCCAGGCAGTGGGTTGCCGTCGGCAAAGACGTGCACCGCCTTGACATAGTCAGTTGGCGTCATCGGGCTGTCGATCTCGACATTGACCGGCACAACCAGACCGTTCTCAGCGATTTCCGGCACATCGAGCTTGATCTTCCCGTCAGCCGCCGACTTGTCGCCGAGCAGCTTCTTGATTTCGGCAGCCACAGTGGCTTCGCTGGCAAAAGCCATATGCGGCGCAAGAATAAGCGCCAACACGGAGAGCGCGCCAGTTGTCAGCACCTCGCGTCGACTGGTTGAGAGCTTAGATTCAATGGTCACTTTGCATCCTCCCTGGTGCCTTGTTGACGGCACTTGACGCTTCTGTTGCGAAGCGTTCAACTCTTTAATGAATGATATATCGCCTTTCTTGAATGTAAAGCGATTATGTGTCAGTTATTAAATGACAGGCTGCGTCAGATGGCCGATGAGAGATGGGGGAGGACCGGATGGCACGTTTCAGCGCCGCTTTGGCAGTTGGTGCAGCCTTGCTGGGCAGCATCGCGATGTTCGCGGGCGGGTCGGCAATGGCGCAAGCGCCAGCGCTTGATGCCAGTGAAAAGGAGATCGAGCGCTACCGGGCGATGATCTCCGATCCGATGTCCAACCCCGGATATCTGGCGGTCGATCGTGGCGAGGTGCTTTGGGCACTGGCGCGCGGTACGAAGAATGTCTCGCTCGAAACCTGCGATCTGGGCGAGGGCCCCGGCAAGCTTGAAAAAGCATTCGCCAAGTTGCCACGACATTTTGCTGATGCGGACCGCGTGATGGACCTTGAGCAGCGCCTTCTCTGGTGCATGGACAAGGTGCAGGGGCTGGACACCAAGGAAGTGCTGGCGCGGCGGTTCTCCGCCATTGGCCGCGCCTCCGACATGGAAGATCTGACTGCCTTCATCGCCAACAAGTCGAATGGCATGAAGATCGAGCCACAATTGAAGCACGCCAAAGAGCTTGAAATGGCGGCGGTGGGCGAAGAGCTGTTCTATCGCCGGGGCGGGGTAATGGATTTCTCGTGCGCCACCTGCCACGCCGAAGAGGGCAAGC
>JAYWHQ010000225.1:0-3901 GCA_043777655.1 Allobosea sp.
CCTGGCCATTCCGGCACACCAACGCTTGGCAAGCTCCGGAGCCACCGCTAGCTTCGACACATGCGTTTTGCCAGCGACAACATTCACGGTGCCAGCGACAGGGTGATGACCGCGCTGGTCAAAGCCAATCAAGGCACATCCCCCGCCTATGGTCAGGATGACGAGACAGCGCAGGCAGCAGATCAGTTCAGCACCTTGTTTGACCACCCTTGTTCGGTTTTTCTGCTGACCAGCGGCACAGCGGCCAATGCCCTGGCACTGGCCAGCCTGATGCAGCCCAGGGGCGCGGTACTGACTCATGAAGAAAGCCACATCGCCAATGACGAATGCGGCGCGCCGGAATTCTACAGCGGCGGCGGCAAGGTTATTGGCCTGAAGGGCACTGGCGCCAAGCTCCTGCCGGAAACCGTGACAGCCCAGCTCGCCCGGATGCCCGCGCATGCCGTCAGTCAGGTGCAGCCGCAGGTGCTGTCCATCTCGCAGGCGACCGAATGCGGGTTGATCTTTCAGCCAGATGAGATCGCCGCCCTGTCAGCCGCCATACGCCCGCGCGGGCTGAAGCTGCATATGGATGGCGCGCGCTTTGCCAATGCGGTTGCGGCCCTTGGTTGCCACCCGTCCGACATCACCTGGAAAGCCGGCGTCGATGTGCTGAGCTTCGGCGGCACCAAGAACGGTGCTTTTGCAGCGGAAGCCGTCATCGTTTTCGACAAGGCACTGGCCACTGAGCTGCCTTGGCGGCGCAAGCGCAGCGGCCACACCCTGTCCAAGGGCCGCTTCATCGGTGCGCAGTTCAATGCGCTGCTGGACAACGATCACTGGCTTGATCTCGCTCGCCACGCCAATGCGATGGCGCAGCTGCTGGCTGAGGGCATCTCGAAGATGAACAGCGTGCGGCTGGCCTGGCCTGTCGAGGCGAACGAGGTCTTCGTCATCATGCCGCACCACGTGCATCAGGCCCTGGTCAAGGCAGGGTCGGATCACAGGCTCTGGACAGAACGGGCGCTCGCACCTGAGAACCGGCTGGCCGAAGGCGAGGTCATCGGGCGCTTCGTGGCTGCCTTTGCCACGCAAGGATCGCAGGTCGAGGCACTGCTCGAAGCCTTTCGCAAAGCCACCTGACGCAGCGGCATCGCCGCAACTGCGCCGCAATCCTTCAGCAGGAATGTGGATGGGGCGTCGCACTGGCAAGATCAGGAACACCATGACGAGACCGTCATTCAACACGCACAAGACCTTGAAGCCACGCAAGGCCGTTATCGCAGCTGCCGGGTTTTCGGTGCTGCTCCTCAGCATGGCACCAGCAGAAGCCTTCTTCTACCGGCGCGGCCCGCTGAACCCGCTGCCACCGCACGCGATCGATGAGATCGTCAGGCTCGATTACGGCTTCCGAACGATCCGCAGCATGGACCGGCAAGGTCTCTACTATGTGGTGGAGGGCCTCGACAGACGCGGTTTTGGCGCAAGGGTCGTGCTGCATGCCTATCACGGTTATCTGATCGACAGTGTGGCCCTGCGCCCGCCCGCCCAGGTGCCGCATCAGGTGCCGCAGCGGCTGGCCCGCGCCGAGCCCGGATACGGTCACGAGCGTGGCGACGCGCGGATCGTGCCGGTCCCGCCTGCAAGGCCGATTGTCCGGCAGGCCGTGCCCGAAACCAGGCCGCCGGCGGCAAAGCTGCCTGTCGCTGCCACCGCGCCCGCCACAACTGTGCCGCGCGCGGTGGCACGCCCGTCGCTGATCCCGGACACAGGAACTTCGCCATCAGGGACAGCGCCGACTGCAACGCGTGACACGCCGGCCAGCCGCGCGGCACCCCGGTTGGTCAATCCACAGGATGTGCGCCCGAGTGATGAAGCCGAACGGTCCCCGCCGATGGCCCGAGGTTCATCAAGCGTCCCCGCGCTGTCGAAGGCGGCTCCGCGTGTGATTGCGCCAGGCGTGTTTTCGCCAGGCGCTGTGCCGCCTGCAGCGCTTGACGACACGACGACGCGGCCACGCGGACCGGAAACCGCGCCCGTGCCCGTGACACCGCTCAACTGAGCGACAAAAAAAGGCGCCCCCGGATAACCGGGAGCGCCAGCGACATTCAGTCGATCTCGAACAGGCGGCCGTCCCGAATCAGGCGGCCTTGCGGGCCTTCGCCTGTGCCTCGATCGCACGCGGCTGCGTCTCGCCAATCGGGATGAGGCGTGGCTTCTTGGCCTCAGGAATTTCGCGCACCAGCTCGATGTGCAGCAGGCCATTGGCGAGGCTTGCACCCGTCACCTGCACATAGTCGGCCAGCTGGAACCGGCGCTCGAACGCGCGGGCTGCAATGCCCTGATGCAGGATTTCGGTGGCAGGCTCGTTTTCGCCAGCAGCCTTCTCGCCGCGCACGGTCAGGCCATGTTCCTTGGCTTCGATGGCAATGTCAGCCTCGCCGAACCCGGCCACCGCAATCGAGATGCGGAAGGCGTTCTCGCCCGTGCGCTCGATGTTGTAGGGCGGGTAGCTGGGTGCATTCTCGACGGCATGGGCCTGGTCGAGCAGCGAGAACAGCCGGTCAAAACCGACGGTCGAGCGATAGAGCGGGGAAAGATCAAAGTGACGCATCATGTCCTCCTTCAAGCGACATATTTGTGGCCAGCCTCGGAATGAGCGCTGGCAGAGTCAGTGCATGCAGCCGTTGACGGCCTGCATGGGTCATGAGGTGGGAGCCCGTTTCCGGCTTTTCAAGTGCCCCCTCGCGAGGGCATAAGCAGGCAGCCCCTTGTCCGGACATGCCATGGCTCTCGCCGAACTCATCAACCACCCGGCCTACCCGCTGCCGAGCCAGCCCGTGTGCTGGACGGCCAGGGCCAGCGACGACGTGGGCCTGCGCTTCGCACGCTGGAAACCAATGGCCAAGGCGGGGAACAGGGGCACTGTGCTGCTGGTGAATGGTCGGGCCGAGTTCATCGAGCGCTATTCCGAGACCATCAATGGCCTTCGACGGCGGGGCTTCCATGTCATCACCTTTGACTGGCGCGGACAGGGCGGCTCCGACCGGCTGACAGCTGCAACGCGCAAGGGCCATGTCGGCCGTCTGGTGCATTATCGCCATGACCTTGATTGCGCGTGCCGCGAGATGCAGGCGCGCATGCCGGGCCCCCATTTTGCATTGGCGCATTCGATGGGCGGAGCGATGTGCCTCGATGCCGCTATCCGCGATGCACTTCCGGTCGAGCGGCTTGTGGCGGTCGCGCCCATGCTGGGACTGAGCATGGTCGAGCATCCACACCTCGTGCAGTTTCTCGCCAGGGTTCTGTACTGGGTGGGGCTGGGCAGTTCATATGTGCCGGGCGGTGGCGAAACAGCGATTGCCACCCTGCCCTTCGCCAATAATCGCCTGACATCTGACCCGGTGCGCTATGCCCGCAATGCCGATCTGTCGGCATCAGCGCCGCACCTGGCCGTGGGTGCACCCACGGTGGGCTGGGTCAGGACCGCATTCAATCTGATGGACAAGTTGGCGCGTCGCGAGGCAGCGATGAAGGTCAAGGTGCCAACGCTCATCCTCGCCGGGCGCGATGATCCGATTGTCTCAACCCCAGCAATCGAGCGCTTCGCCACAAAGCTCAAGACCGGGCCGGCAATCGTGATCGCCGGGGCCCGGCACGAGATCCTGATGGAGACAGACGCGATCCTGGCGCAATTCTGGGCGGCATTTGACGCCTTTGTGCCAGGCGAGGGACATCGGGCAGAGGCGCCCGAGCCCGACAGCTCAGCCGTTCAGAAGCGCCAGCGCCTTGTCGTGCAACCGCCGGTTGGCTGAGGCGATCACATCGCCGCCACCGGCCGCCGGGCCACCTGTCCACGACGTCACCACGCCGCCAGCGCCTTCGACCACCGGGATCAACGCCACAATGTCATAGGCCTGCA
>JAYWHQ010000226.1:0-3891 GCA_043777655.1 Allobosea sp.
TTTCGAGCCACCCCAGGGGGCCATGGCGCTGGGTGTATTGGCGAAAAGCAGCGCCACCAGCCCAGCTTGCGACAGCGCCTCAACGTGCAGACCAGCAGCCCCGCAATGGTTCGAGCGGCGGATGGGCGCAACGGCGATGCCTTGCGCTCTCGCAACGGCTGGCAGCTCGGCAATCGCCAGATCGATTGCCGCATAGGCAAAGCCGTTGGCAGCATCGATGGCGAGCACGCCGGGTTTCGGACGCGTCGCGACTGGCGTCGCCTGCCCGTCGATCTTGCCTGCCTTGACCATGGCCAGATAGCTTGGCAGGCGCGACAGGCCGTGGCCCTTCAGGCCGTCAGCTTCTGCGGCCACCAGCGCGCGGGCGACGGTCGCAGCATTGACCTCGCTCACGCCTGCTTCGACAAAACGGCGGGCAATCTCGGCGCGCGCTTCGGGCAGCAGCATGCGGGTCATGAGCGGCCCTCTAGAACGGCGACGACACGCTCGGCAACAAGGCTCGACACACGGCCATTCGACTCGACTGTGTTGCCGGCAATATGCGGCGTCAGGATCAGGTTGGGCGTATCCGCGAAGAGCTTCGCGGCTTCCGGCCCCAACGGCTCCTGCGCGAACACATCAAGCGCAGCCCCACCCAGCCTGCCTGCCTTCAGTGCTGCCACCAGTGCCGCCTCGCTCATCACGCCGCCGCGCGCGGCATTGATGAGGATGGCGTCAGGCTTCATCCGCGCGAAAGCGCTCTCGCCGATCAACCCGCGCGTGCCTTCGCTCAGCGGCAGATGAATGCTGATGACATCGGACGTGGCCAGCAGCGCATCGAGATCGACGGCTTGCGTCGCGCCCCATGAAGGATCACCCGGTTTCACGAAGGGATCATGCGCCACCACCTCCATGCCGACGGCGCGCGCCATGGCAGCGGTGTCGCGGGCAATCAGGCCGAAACCGACAAGGCCCATGCGCTTGCCGGAAATCTCGCGGCCAATGAGGTCCGTCTTGGGGAAAGTGCCCGCCAGCATCGCGGCATTGGCAAAATAGGCGCCGCGCAAGAGCGTCATGGCCGTGCCGATCACATATTCCACCACCGACAGGCTGTTGGCGCCAGTCGCCGGATAGACCTTGATGCCGCGCGCCTCGCAAGTCGGCATGTCGATGTTGTCGAGCCCGACGCCGAGCCGCCCGATGACCTTGAGCTTGGCGCCAGCGGCAAGCAGGCTCCCGCGCACCTGCGTCTGGTTGCGCACGATCAGCGCCGGCACGTTGGCAATCAACCTCGCGATCTCGTCCGGCTTGCCGAAAAGGCCGGGATCATGATGGACCCTGTATTTCGCCCGCAAGCCTTCAACGACGGCCTCGTCCATGAACTCGGTGATGACGATGTCGGTCATGGGAACGGCTCCGGTCTGAGAAATAGAGAAGCTGGCAGGTATCGCACACGTGTCATTCCGGGGCTCGCGAATGCGAGAACCCGGAACCCATAAACACCTGCGGCGACGCTCCCTGCCCCGTCATGGCGAGCGAAGCGAAGCCATCCAGAGGTCACCCAGTCCAATGCTGGATTGCTTCGCTTGCGCTCGCAATGACGGTGGAACCTACAAAAACGATGGCTATGGGTTCCGGGTTCGCGGCGATGCCGCGCCCCGGAATGACGTTGTTCTTTACGCGCTGCGATAGAGCTTGGTCATCGAGAATTCGCGATGGCCGAGCGCTTCCGAGCAGGTCAGGCGACCATTCGCTGTGCGCACGATGGATTCGATCAGCACGTCGCCCGCCTGCGGGATGGTGATGGAGCGGGCCAGCACGCCGGAGACGTCGCAATCAATGTGCTCGGGCATGGTGCGCATCGTCTTGGGATTGCCTGTGATCTTGATGACCGGCACGATGGGATTGCCGATGACATTGCCCTGCCCTGTCGGGAAGGTGTGGATCACATAGCCACCCGCCGCCATCAGCGTGACGCATTCGGCGGCTGCCGAAGAGGTGTCCATGTAATACAGGCCCGGCCCCTTGGATGGCGCTTCGGCTGGCTGGAGAATGTCGATAAACTTGCACTCACGGCCAATCTTTTCGAGATTGCCGAGGGCCTTCTCTTCGATGGTGGTGAGACCGCCGGCAATGTTGCCCTTGGTGGGTTGGCTGTCGGAGAGATCGTCGGTCTTGAACTGCTCGATCACGTCCGTCTGGTAGGCCTTCCACATCTTGTACCAGCGCTCGCCCACTTCCGGCGTGGCGGCGCGCGCCTTGCAGAGATGTTCGGCACCGGTGATTTCCGACGTTTCACCGAAGACGCCATAGACGCCGCGCGGGATCAGCTTGTCATACATGTTGCCGACTGTCGGGCAGGAAGACAGGCCGGTCGTGGTGTCGGACTCGCCGCATTTGGTCGAGATCCACAGTTCCTCGATGCCGCATTTCTCGCGGGGAAGCTCTGTGGCCCATTGCACAAATTCCTTGGCGACATAGGAAGCGCGCGCAATGGTGGCGATGTCGCCATTGCCCTCGATGCCGAAGCCGACAACCGGCTTGCCGCTCTTGGCGATGCCGTCAACGACGATCTTGGTCCAGCCATCCTCGATGCCGACGACGACGACCGCGGCCACATTCGGGTTGCAGCCGGTGCCGATCAGGGTGCGGAAATGGATCGCGAGATCCTCGCCGAACTGCAGGCGGCCATAGGCATGGGGAATGGCCATCACGCCTTTGATGTTGTTGGCGACAGCCTCGCAGACGGCGTTGGAAAGGTCATCGAGCGGCAGCAGCAGCACATGGTTGCGCACACCGACGCGGCCGTTCTCGCGGCGCCAGCCGGTGAAGGAATCGAGGGCGCGACCTGTGGGGCGCTTGACGACCGGGGCGCTGAAACCGGGAGCCTCGATCTTGCGGCCCTTGAAGGCCTTCAGCTTGCGCTGGACGAGGTCGAAATTGGCGACGATGGATGACATGGCATCTGTCCTGATTTGTCTGAGAAATGGAGAATGAAGGCGTGAGGCGGCAAACCCTTACGGGGCTGACCAGCGCTTCGTGGTCACCAACGCTTGGTTTTGGCGTTGTGAACGTGCAGATGCTCGCCTGCCTTGATGTCGGCCTTGGCCTTGCCGATGTCCTGGCCATACTTCCAGATCGTGTCGCCTGCCTTGATGTCGGTGAGTGCCACCTTGTGGCCAATCGGGATGTCGTGCTTCGCCGTGATGCGGAAATCGCTGTTGTCATGCGTGATGACGGCCAGCATCTCGGTTCCGGCCTTCAGGCCTTCAACCACGACAACGCCAACTGTGTCCTTCTTTTCATGTACCAGCAAATGCGGCTTAGCCATTGTGCAGTCCTCCCTGTAATTGCCGAGCACGGAAGGGACGGTTACCCTCTCGACGTGCTTCCGATTTTGGTCTTATATAAGACACATGACTTCTGACAAGACAGAAAATGCAATGCTGGACCCCGTTCGAGACATGACCTCTGGAAGCGACATGCCGTCGGGGTTTGGCTTCCGGCCGCTCTATCGGCAGGTGAAGGACGTGTTTGTGAAGCGCATGGTCGATGGCATCTGGTCGCCCGGCCTGCTGCTGCCCAGCGAGACGCAGCTTGCAGTGGAAATCGGCGTGAGCCAGGGCACCGTGCGCAAGGCGCTGGACGAGATGGCAGCGGAGAACCTGCTCGTGCGCCGGCAGGGTCGTGGCACATTTGTCGCCGAGCATGACGAGAAGCGCATCCTGTTCCAGTTCTTCAAGCTTGTGCCTGACGATGGCGTGGCGCGTTTTCCTGAAAGCCAGGTGCTGGCCGCTATCGTCGATGTCGCGACACCCGATGAGTGCGAGGCGCTGGAGTTGACGGCGAAGAGCAAGGTGGCCCGCATTCGCCGTGTGCGCGCCATCGACCATGTGCCGCTCATCATCGAGA
>JAYWHQ010000227.1:0-3889 GCA_043777655.1 Allobosea sp.
GACCTGATCGATCTGCGCGCCGATGCGAATGATCGGATCGAGCGACGTCATCGGGTTCTGGCTGATGAGGGCGATGCGTCGGCCGCGCAAGACGCGATAGGCAGGCTCTGCCAGACCAACCAGATCAATGCCGTCAAAGCTGATCGTGCCTGCGCTGATCCTGCCGCCGATGAGTGGCAGCAGGCCCATGACGCTCATGGCCGTCAGCGACTTTCCGGAACCAGACTCGCCCACAACGCCGACGATTTCACCCTTGCCGATCTCGAACGAGATGCCATCGAGCGGCTTGAGGCGACCGATGGAGACGGAGAGATTGTTGACGGTGAGCAGCGCCATCTCAGGAATCCCTCAGCCGGTTGCGGATGTCGAGCGCCTCGATCACGGCATCGCCGAACAGGTTGATGGCGATCACGGTGATGGCGATGGCCAGACCCGGAAAGATGATGATCCAGGGCGCGATGAAGATCTGCGCCGTGCCGCTCGACATCATCGCCCCCCAGCTCGGTGTGGGCGGCTGCGCGCCAAGACCGAAGAAGCCGAGTGTCGCTTCCAGAATGATGGCGTCTCCTGTGGCAAGCATGCCGGCCACAATCACCGGCGTCAGCGCGTTGGGCAGAAGATGCCTGAAGATGATGTGGGTGTGGCCAGCACCTAGGTTGCGCGTGGCCTCGATATAGGTCTCGTTCTTCAGCGCCATGATCTGCGCCCGCGTCAGCCGCGTGAACTGCGCGAGATAGGCAATCGAGATGGCGATCATGGTCGAGTTGAGGCCCGGCCCCATGATGGCGATGAGAATGAGCGCAATCAGGATTTCGGGGAAAGACCAGGTCAGGTCGACAGCCGCTGTCACAATCCTGTCGAAAGTGCCGCCGAAATAGGCGGCCATCGCGCCAAGCGTCATACCGGCTGCAACCGAAATGCTGATCGCGGTGATCGCGACCGAGAGCGACGTGCGGGCGCCATAGATGATGCGCGAGAGCAGGTCGCGGCCGAACTCGTCCGTGCCCATCCAGTTCTTCCAGGACGGATCGAGATTGGCGTTGCGCAGGCTCTGGATGTCATAGGCATAGGGCGCGATCAGCGGCGCAAACAGCGCGCAGATGATGACGATGGCGAGCACGATGGCCGAGAGGCCGCCGCGCGGAGACAGGAGAATGGTGCGCACGGTGGTTGAGGCAGCCATCAGCTTGTCCTTTCGCGGACACGCGGGTCCATCGCCGCCTGCACGACATCGCCCAGCAGCGTGCCGAGCATGACCGCGATGGCGAGCATCAGGAGGCAGCCCTGCACCACGGGATAATCGCGCTGGTTCAGCGAGGTGATGAGCAGCGAGCCGAGCCCCGGCCGGGCAAAGACATATTCGATGGTGACCGCACCGCCGAGAATCCAGCCGATGCGCAGGCTCAGGATGGTGACGACGGGCAGCATCGCGTGGCGCAGGATGTGCTGAAGGTTGATGCGCCAGGCCGGGACGCCCTTGGCATGCAGCATCATCACGAAATCGCGCCGCGAAATGTCCATCATCGCGACACGGGTGACGCGCGCGACAAGTGCGACACCACCCAGCCCGATGGTCAGCACTGGCAGCACCAGAGCGCTCCAGCTGCGTGCGCCCGAGACCGGGAACCAGCCGAGCTGCACGGCGAAGAGCAGGATCATCAGAAGGCCCAGCCAGAAGCTCGGCACTGTGGAACCCAGCAGTATCAGCCCCATCACCGTGCGGTCGATCCAGCTGTCCTTGCAGATGGCGGCGAGTGCACCGGTCGCGATGCCCACGATGGTGGAGAACACCAGTGCCAGCGTTCCCAGGATGAGGCTGTGCGGCAGGTTCTGCGCGATGAGCGATGAAACCGGTTGGCGCAGGATGATCGCCTCGCCAAGATCGCCAGTCACCATCTTGCCGAACCAGATGGCGTATTGAACGACGAGCGGCTTATCGAGCCCGTATTTGGCTGTGAGTTCCGCCTTCTGTTCCGGGGTCGATCCGATCTGGACAATGCTGTCGATCGGATCGCCCGGAACAAGGTGGATGATCATGAAGATGATGATCGACACCACGAGAAACACCGGAATGAGCAACACCAGTCGTTTGAGCAGGAAGTTGAGCATTCCGGTTCCTCGGGGTTCAGGTCATCGTTTTTCAGATTGCAGCGACCTCACTTCTTCTCGATGTCGACGACGGTCTGGCTCTGCAGTCGCGTGCCGCGCACGGTGGCCGGCATGGAGATGCGCGCCTCCGAATAGGCAAAGTTCTGCACCGGCTGGTAAATCGGCGCGAAGGTGAAGTTCGACAGGATGTTCTCGTGATAGGCGCGGAAGTTGACGACACGCTCATCCCAGGTGCGCGAGCCCTTCATCGCCTTCTCGTTCAGAGCGTCCGAAACCGGGTTCACCCACATGGCATGGTTGGGGTGGCCCGCCCGCTTGCCGGCAAAGAACCAGTCGAGAATATCGGCATTGGCCCAGGAATAGACCCGCACCGCGAGCTGATGCTCGGTCTTCTTGCGATATTGCGCGGTGATCGTGGCGGCATCGAAGATGGTGATGTCAGCGCCGATGCCGACAGCCTTGAGCTGCGCCTGCACCACCTCGGTGATGCGCTTGAACTCGGTGCCATTCTGCGTCCAGAGCTTGACCTGAAGCTTGGTGCCGCCCTTGGCGCGCACGCCGTCAGAGCCCATCACCCAGCCGGCCTCGTCCAGCACCTTCTTCGAGCGCGCCGGATCATAGGAAATCATCAGCTTGGGATCGACCTTGGCTTCCGCCAGGCCGCTGATGAGGAAGGTGTTGGCCTCCGCACCCACACCGCCGAACAGGCTGGCCAGAATTTCTTTCTGGTTGATGGCGAAGGCGGTGGCCTCACGCACCTTGATGTCGTCGAAGGGGGCGACCGAGGTGTTCATCGGCATGTAGTAGACTTCGGTGCCGGGCAGGGTGACGACCTTGGTGCCCTTTTCCGCCGAGAGGCGCGGCAGGAAGTCTGTCGGCACGCTCAGCAGCATGTCGACACCGCCGGTCTTCAATTCGAGGAAGGCGGTGGAATCTTCGGCGATCTCGCGCAGCGTGATCTTCTTGAGCTTGGCCGGACCCTGGTTGACCGAGAGCTTGGAGGCCGAATTGTAGCCATCATTGCGCACCAGCACGGTCTGCTGGCCGACAACGAAGCTTTCCAGCTTGAACGGGCCAGAACCGACAGCCCCGGTCACGCCGAACTTGTCACCAAGGGCATCGAAGGATTTCGGCGAGGGCACACCCATGAAGCTGGAGGCCATATTGAACAGCATGTTCGGATCAGGGTTCTTCATCACGAACTTGACGGTGAGCGGATCGATCACCTCCACCTTGTCGATGGCATCCGTCATGAAGGCATTCTCGGTGCCCTTGAACTTCGGCACCCACCAGACAATCGTCTCGGCATTGAAGGGCTCGCCATCATGGAACTTCACGTTGGGGCGCAGCTTGAAAGTCCAGCTCATGCCGTCAGCCGTGGTTTCCCATGAGGTGGCGAGCTGGCCGTGAAAGCTCTGGTCGGCATCCTGGATGACCATGCGATCATAGATCAGCGTGGTGGCGGCGTTGAGGCGCGTGCCCTTGATCGGGTTGTAGCTGGGCGCGCCAACATCGCGCGCCGGCATCACGAAAGTGGCGTCCTGCGCCAACAGGGCGCTGGAGAGGAGCGAGGCTGACAGGAATGTCGAGCCGGTCAGAAGCAGTGCTTTGGCCTTGATGCGCATGGTCGTCTTCCTTGTTCTTGTGTGTGACGGAAACAGATGGTTCAGGCGTCTCCGGAAGCAGGGCCGCCGGCATCGCCGACATTTCCGGTGAAGAGGCTGTGCAGGCGGGCGATCTCGTTCATCCGGGCCTCGACCGTTGGGCCAAGCTCCAGGAA
>JAYWHQ010000228.1:0-3878 GCA_043777655.1 Allobosea sp.
ATGCGCGCCAGCAGCATCCGCGCACCCAGAGAGCCCATCAGCAAGCGGGGCGTGACCACGGTCGTGATCGGGCGTGGCAGCACGGCGTTGATGCCAAGCCCGTTGAAGCCGACGATCCCGATGTCTTCCGGCACCGCCAGCCCCTGCCTTTCGCAGGTTGACAGGCCGCCAAATGCCATGTGGTCATTGAGATAGCAGATGCAGTCGGGTCGCTCGCGGCCCATGCCAAGCAGGGCGTTTGTTGCGTTCATGCCGGCTTCGAACGAGGCATGTTTCTCGCTGCGCCTGACGATGATCTCGCCGAGCCCGGCTTCCAGAAAGGCAGCCCGCATGCCAGCCAGCCGCTTTTCGGCACGTGGGTCTCTGCCTTCCTCTACCCCTGCAAAGGCAGGCCTGCGGTAACCGCTGGTGACCAGATATTCCCCGATGGTGCGGCCTGCCGCCTCATGGTCAATGCCCACGCAGATGTCGATCGGATCGCTGCGCTGATCCCAGATTTCCACCGTCGGTATCCTGGCCAGACGAAGCTGATCGCGCACGGCCTGCGTGTGATCGACACCGCTCAGGACGACGCCTGCAGGCTTCCAGTCGATCATGCGCTCGACCCACAATTCCTCGCGCCGACTGTCATAGTCGGAATTGTCGATCACCAGATCGAAGCCCGCCAGATCGAAGGTGTGGCGCATGCCGTCGAGAATGTCGGCAAAGACCTCGTTGAACAGCGTGGGCAGGGAAATGCCGATCAACGTCGAGTGCGCCGCCGCCAGTGAGCGCGCCGTCCGGCTCGGGCGATAGCCCAGCGCCTTGGCAGCCTCGACAATCTCCTCACGCTTGGCCCTGGAAACACCCTCGACACCGCGCATGGCACGCGACACCGTCATGATACTGACGCCGACCCGTTTGGCCACATCCTGAATGCTGGGAGATTGTCGTGCCATCGCGCCACGTTAGCGCTAACGTTGATTTCCCGTCCAGCCGATTAACAGCATCGGGTCGATGGCCCATAACTCGACAAAATAAGAAGACAGGCTTGGGAGGTCTGATTGCCGGAGATCGTGTTCGATCGGGTCGAGAAGCGTTTTGGCGCGGTTCAGGTCCTGCCACCGCTAGACCTGAAGCTGAAGGATGGCGAGTTCACGGTGCTGGTCGGGCCGTCGGGCTGCGGCAAATCCACGACGCTGCGCATCCTCGCGGGCCTTGAGTCGCTGACAGCCGGCGAAATCTATTTCGACGGAAAGCCCATCAGCCGCCTCGATCCGAAGGACCGCGACATCGCCATGGTCTTCCAGGATTATGCACTCTACCCGCACATGAACATCGCGAAGAACATGTCCTTCGCACTGCGCCTGAAGCGTGTTCCCCGGGCCGAGATCGATGCCAAGGTAAAGGCCGTGGCTGGCATGCTGAACATCGGGCACCTGCTGGATCGCAAGCCCGGCGAATTGTCGGGTGGCCAGCGCCAGCGTGTCGCGATGGGCCGGGCACTGACGCGCGATGCCGGCACGTTCCTCTTTGATGAGCCGCTCTCGAACCTTGATGCCAAGTTGCGCGCCAAGCTGCGCACCGAGCTGGCCGAGATGCGCACGCGCATCGACAAGAACATGGTCTATGTCACGCATGATCAGGTGGAGGCCATGACGCTTGGCGACCGCATCGTCGTGATGTCGGAGGGCGTCATCCAGCAGCAGGGAACGCCCAAGGAGCTGTTTGAAAAGCCGGTCAACCAGTTCGTGGCGGGCTTCATCGGCAGCCCCACGATGAATTTCATGGATGGCGAACTCATCCGCGAAAATGACGCACTGATGGTGCGCGGCGATGGCTATGCCTTGCCGCTCGATAAGGCTGTTGCGGCGCGCGCCCAGCCAGCTTCTGCTGCGGTTGTCGTCGGCCTGCGGCCATCAGCCTTCACGCTCGACATGGCCGGGCGCGCTCCGATCGCGCTCCGCGTGGTCGTGGCTGAGTATCTCGGCACGAATTCGGTTCTGGCGACACGCTGCGGCACCAGTGATGTGCTCGTGGAAATCGGCAGCGCCAACCTGCCGAAATCGGGCGAGACCGTCACTTTCGGTGTCCGTCCGCAAGACGTGATGGTGTTCGACAAGACAACGGGAAAGACGCTGTGAGGCCATCACAGCGCCAACACAGGGAGAGAAGCATGAAAAAAGCAATCAAGGCCATGATGTTCGGGGCAAGCCTCGGCTGCCTCGTCATGGCAGCAGCCGTGCCGCAGGCGGCCGCCGATCCATATCAGGCCCATCGGGGCAAGACGTCGCTGGTCGTCAATTTCCCGGCGCATCCGCACTACACGGCGGTGATGAAGGTTCTGCCGGAATTCACCAAGGAAACCGGCATCAAGGTCGAGGTCGACCAGCTCGAATTCCTCAAGATGCGCGAAAAGCAGACGCTGGAGCTGACCAAGGCGCGTGGCGATTATGATCTGATCTCGTATGTCGTGTTCTCGAAGGCCGACTATGTCTTCGCCGACCAGCTCGAGAATCTGGCGCGCTATTTCATGAATCCGCGCCTCGCAGACCCGGCCTTCGATCCGGAAGACATCATCCCCGGCTACATGCAGAACATCGGCGTGGCCGGTGGCGCGAAGGGCTATCTGCCCGGTCCGACCGGTTCGCTGTTCGGCATTCCTTTCGGCTCCGAGACGTCCATCCTCGGCTACCGCAAGGACATCTTCGCCAAGCACAACTTAAAGGTGCCCACCACCTATGACGAGATGGTCGATCTCGCCTGCAAGATCCCGCAGCTCGAGAAGGGCATGGGCGGTCTGGCCTCGCGCGCCGCTTCCGGCCATCATGCGGCGCACGCCTATCTCCTGCATCTCGCACCGCTCGGCGGGCGCGTTTTCGATGACAACTGGAACCCGATCATCAACAATGCCGCTGGCATCAAGGCTGCCGAAACACTGAAGAAGATCGTCGATTGCGGCCCTGAAGGCGCCAAGACCTTTGGTGTTGCGGAAGCCGGTGCCGCCTTCCTGCAGGGCAAGACGGCGATGTATCTCGATTCGACGGTTTTCGCTGGGCAGGTCGACAATCCCGCCCAGTCCAAGGTGGTGGGCCAGGTTGGCTGGGCGATGCACCCGATGGGCGTGCGGCGCGGCTCTCAGACCGGCGGCTTCGGCATTGCCATCCCGCGCAATGCCAAGAACAAGGAGGCTGCCTTCCTGCTGATGCAATGGCTGACTTCCAAGCGCGTCGACAAGATGATCGCGCTTGAGGGTGGCAACCCGATCCGCTTCTCGACCCATGCCGATGCGCAGGTGAACGCGAAGTTCCCCTACATGTCGACCTTTGGCGAAGCGCTGAAGCATGCCGATCCGGACTGGCGCCCGATCATCCCGGCATGGGGCAAGATCAATGCTGATCTGGGCACCACGCTGTCCAAGGTGCTGACCGAGAACCTCGACATCAAGCAGGCCTTTGACGGCATCGCGGCCCGCACCAAGACCGTGATGACGGAAGCGGGCTACGACACGTTCCGGAAGTAGTCCGGACCGACAGGATTGCGGCGCGGAGATTGCTCCGCGCCGCGCCTCCAGCGACGAAAACCCGCGAAAGTCTCCATGCAGGCTGCCAACACCTCGAGGCTCACGCCCTATCTGTTTCTCGCACCAGCGATCGTCATCCTGATGGTCGCGCTGATGTATCCCATCGGCTACATGGTCTATGCGAGTTTCCTGGACTGGAACCCGAGCCAACGGATCGGCGAGGCCGGCTGGGTGGGCCTTCGCAACTACATTTTCCTGCTGAACGACCCCAAATTTCGCGAATCCTTTGGCGTGACGCTGATTTTCGCGGCCTCGGTCGTGACCATCGAGATGGTTCTCGGCGTGGGCCTGGCGTTGCTGCTCGACCGCAACATCC
>JAYWHQ010000229.1:0-3855 GCA_043777655.1 Allobosea sp.
GCCGGTCTTGATGAGCCAGAGAATGCCCGTCAACGTCACCATCGAGACCAATGTGCCAACCAGAATACAGGCCGAGGCGCGCTCGACGCCGACATTGTACTGCGTCGAGATCACGAAGATGTTCAGCGCAGGCGGCAAGGCCGCCATGACCATGGCGGCATAGACCCAGACCGGCGGAAAATCGCCCATCACTGACAAAAGCACAAGGATCAGCATGGGATGCAGCAGAAGCTTGATGAAGACGAGTGCGGGCACCTCGCCCGGCATCTTCTCCATGGGCCGCAAGGCCACTGTCACACCGAGCAAGAACAACGCGCAGGGCGCTGCAGCGTTCGAAAGCCAGAGCAGCATCTTGTCCAGTGCGGTGGGCAATTCCAGCTTGGTGTAGGCGGCGAAGACACCCAAAGCGGTTGCGATATTGAACGGATGGGTCACGACCTTCCAGATCACTTCGCGGGCTGTCACCAGAAAACTTTTCTTCTCGACACCAGCCAGCGCCATCAGGAATGGAACCAGCGAAAACAGCAGGATGTTGTCGAACACGAAGATCAACGCCACGGGCGCGCTCGCGGCGGGTCCAAGTGCCGCCAGGAGCAGCGGCGGCCCCATATAGCCAATGTTGGAATAGGCACCCGCCACGCCTTGCATCACGGCCTGCGGCATCTGCCCCTTGGTGTAGATCAGCCCGATGGTGAAGGAGAGCGCGAAAGCGCAGTAGGTGGCCAGTGTCGTTGCCATCACAAAACGCCAGTTTGACAACTCGCTCAGCGGCTTGTCGGCAATCAGGCGATAAAACAGCACTGGCAGCGCGACATAGATCAGGAAGAACTGCATGCCGGCAAGGCTGGCCTCCGGCATCTGCTTGTAACGCCCGATGCAGTAGCCAAGCAGGATCAGACCGAAAAACGGCGCCACCAGGTTGAACAGCGACAGAAGCTCGGTCATCTACGACCCGATATCAACAGAATGCAGATGTTTTCGGGTTAAGTTGCTTTGTCCGGACATGCAAGCAGCACATCTGCTGTAGCGATGAACGGTGAACGCATGAAATCAGCGCATGCGGCGGCCAGCGCCAAAAGGCCTATGGCGTCGTGCAGCAACTGCCTTTAGCTTTGTCGCAGTGCAACATGAAACTGGATTTCAAGGCCTGACATGACCAAAAGCCCCCGCACCTTCTTTCGTCCGCTTGCCATCGGCGCGCCCGAGCCTTTGCGCGAATTGCCGCTGAAGCTGGAGCGGATGATCCATTTCGTGCCGCCGCATCTGGAAAAGGTCCGAGCCAAAGTGCCGGAGCTGGCAGGCCAGGTCGACATCATCCTTGGCAATCTCGAAGACGCGATCCCGGTCGAGGCCAAGGAGGCCGCGCGTTCAGGTTTCATCGAGATGGCGCTGGCGACCGATTTTGGCAAGACGGGGCTGTGGTCGCGCGTCAACGCGCTGAACAGCCCGTGGTTTCTGGATGATGTGATGCAGATCACGGCGGCCATCGGCGAAAAGCTTGATGTGGTGATGATCCCCAAGGTCGAAGGTGCCTGGGACATCCACTATGTCGACCAGCTGCTGGCCCAACTTGAAGCGCGCCATGGTCTGACCAAGCCCATCCTGATTCACGCCATTCTGGAAACGGCGGAAGGCGTGAAGAATGTCGACGAGATCGCGCTGGCCTCACCGCGCATGCATGGCATGAGCCTGGGGCCTGCAGACCTTGCGGCTTCACGCGCCATGAAGACAACCCGTGTCGGTGGCGGCCACCCGGACTATCGCGTGGTGGCGGACCCGCTCGCCGACGGCAGCGCTCGCGCCAGCGCCCAGCAGGATCTCTGGCACTATACGGTGGCAAAGATGGTCGACGCCTGCGCCTCGGCTGGCATCAAGGCCTTCTACGGCCCTTTCGGCGACTTTTCCGATGCGGAAGCCTGCGAGGCGCAGTTCCGCAATGCCTTTCTCATGGGCTGTGCCGGCGCCTGGACACTGCACCCTAGTCAGATCGGCATTGCCAAGCGCGTCTTCAGCCCCGATCCCGGCGAAGTAGCGTTCGCACGCCGCATTCTCGAAGCCATGCCCGACGGCAGCGGCGCGGTGATGATCGACGGCAAGATGCAGGATGATGCGACCTGGAAACAGGCGAAGGTCATTGTCGATCTGGCGCGGCAGGTCGCGGCGCAGGATGCCGAGCTTGCGGCCCGCTATGGCTTCTGAGCGCAAGGCTGCGACGCAAGGCGGCCTTGACGCCCAACCTGCGGCTGCTTAGCTCACTCAACATGTCGGAACTGTCATCATGAGCGCGCGCAACGCAAAATACCGGATCGGACAGGTGGTCAAACACCGTGTCTACCCGTTTCGCGGGGTCATTTTTGATGTTGATCCCGTCTTTGCCAACACCGAGGAATGGTGGGAAGCGATCCCCGAGCATCTGCGCCCATCGAAAGAGCAGCCGTTCTATCATCTCTTCGCCGAGAATGCGGAGACGGAATATGTTGCCTATGTTTCCGAGCAGAACCTGCTGCCAGACGAATCAAACGAACCCATCCGCCATCCGCAGGCCAAAGCCTTTTTCCGGAGAAACCGGCGCGGTGAATACGTGTTGGACCGCTCATCGATGAACTGAAGCGAAGGCAACCTGCCACATGGCGTGAGATTGCAAATATGAAAAAGGCCGGGTCACCCCGGCCTTTTCTGCAAAATTCTGACTGGTCGAGCGATCAGGGCTTAGGCGCCGCCGGTGCGCCCGGGGCTGGAGCCGCACCCGGGGCGGGTGCCGGAGCTGTTCCACCGAGGCGCTGGCGCAACTCGTCCTGTCGCTTCTCGAGCTCACTCTGCAACTGCTTCTGCTGATCTTCGAGCACCTTCGGATCGATGGCCGGGCCATCAAATCCTTTGGCAAAATCCGTCAGCGGGATCGCGAAGGTAACCTCGCGGCCACCCTGGTTCTGCACGCTGACATTCAGCGTGGTGCCGCGCTTCAGCGCATTGATTGTCTCTTCCTTGACGGTCGTCTCGGCAAAGCAGCCATTGGGGAAGCAGATTGCATAACGGCCGGCGATCGGCTGGCCGGCATCGATGCCGAAACGCACGCCCGGCTGCAGCAGCAGACCAAGCGGCATCAGGAACCGGATGATCTTGTTGGGATCGCCCTTCACGTTATAGACCGCCGCTGCCAGAACAGGCTGGCCCTGATCGGACACGAAATCGCGCGTGGTGTAGCAGATCTCGCGACTGCTGGCCTCGTCCTTGCCGCACACCTTTGTCCAGGTTGTCTGCGACGGCTCCGGCTTGACGGCCACGATCGACGCAGCTGCCGGTGCCGAAGCAGGCGCTGCAGGGGCCGCCGGAGCAGCGGGGCGCGGCGTCGCCGGGCGCGAAGGTGCAGGCGCCTGAGCCAGCACGCCCACCGGCGTCAGCATGACAGCGCTGCCAAGGGTCAGGGCAAGCACGCAAGGGTGGCGGGACAAACGGGAAAGGGACATTCTGTAATCCTTCGGGCAAAAATCCAGCGGCACGACCTGTAGCAGACTCAGCAAGCTTTGCCGCCTGCGTCCTAATGTGAACCGGTTCAAAGATGACGGCTCGGCCATCGGGGTTGAATGCGGCATGAACAAGGCGTCGGGCGCAGCACTTAGCTGCTTCTGACGTTCGTTTCCAGCCCCGAATGCCGGGGAGATGCGTGGCGGTATCCCGTGATATGCTCGGATACGGGAATCAGGGTGCGTGTTGGTGCGATTCGGACGTTTCATGTGTGGTATTGCGGGCTGGCTGGGCATTGTTCTGGTCGTGCTTGGCATTGCCTTGCCGGGCAGCGCTTTGCCAACAGCGGCGCAAGCAACTGAACCGAGCCATGCGATTGCCATGTATGGC
>JAYWHQ010000230.1:0-3854 GCA_043777655.1 Allobosea sp.
GGAAATGGTTGTCGAGCTTGTCGACGCGTTCGCCCAGACGGCGCACATCATCCAGCAGTTTTCCGACCTCGGCCTGAATGACCTGCGCCTCCTCGCGCATGCGGGCGTCGCGCACCAGGCTCTGCATCAGCTGAATGGCCATGGCCAGGAGTGCCGGAGAAACGATGACGATGCGTGCCCGGCTGGCGCGCTGCACCACATCGTCGAAATGCTCGTGCAGGTCGGCATAAAGCGACTCTGACGGCACGAAGAGCAGCGCCATGTCCTGCGTCTCGCCGGGGAGGAAATATTTGTCGGCAATGTCCTTGATGTGCAGGCCGACATCGCCGCGCACGCGCTGCCCGGCGGAGCGCCGCGCCTCGTCGCCCTGCGCCTCGCGGAAGGCCGTGAAACCTTCTAGCGGAAATTTGGCATCGATCACCAGCCCGCGCCCGTCGCCCGGCAGCGTCACCATGCAATCGGGCCGCTTGCCATTGGTCAGCGTCGGTTGGAAGACGAAGAAGCCGCTGGGCAGGCCATCCTTGATGATGGCCTCCATGCGGCCCTGCCCATAGGCGCCGCGCGCCTGCTTGTTGGAGAGCACATCCTTCAGTGTCACCACCTCGCTGGTCAGGTCCGTCAGGTTCTTCTGGGCCGTGTCGATGATGGCCAGCCGCTCCTGCAGGCGGCCAAGGCTCTCGTTGGTCTGCTTGACGTTTGCTTCCAGTCCAGCGCCCACCTGCTGGCGCAAGCCGTCCATCCGGTCCGCCACCAGCCGGGCGAGATCGCCCTGCCGTGTCGAGAGAATCTCGGCCATGCTCTGCATCCGGCCTTGAAGCTCCGATTGCAGCCGGTTCATCTCGGCCACCTTGTCGTCCATCTCGCGGGCACGCTCAGCGCCTGCGGCATCCTCGATCTCGCGCCGCCGCGCCGCCCGCCAGCCAGACCAGACCACGAGCAGCAGCAGGAACAGCGCGGCCCCGGCAAAGCCGAGCGCCGCCTCGCCCCAGGTGACAGGGCGCTCCAGCAGGATGAAGGCAATCTCTTTCATTCAAGCAGGATGGCATGATTCGCATCTGCAATCGAACGAAAGATGAACGAATTGACCGCGCGGGCCGGAACACTTATCTCGCTATCGAAATCGCCGTGAACGCCTTGTCCGGGACCTTTGCACCATGACCATCCGCCCCATCATCAATCTGCCCGATCCGGTTCTGCGGAAGATTTCGGAGCCTGTCGCCAAGGTGACATCCGAGATCAAGACGCTCGCCGCTGACATGCTTGAGACGATGTATGAAGCGCCGGGGATCGGCCTGGCCGCAATCCAGATCGGTGTCGCCAAGCGGGTGGTGGTGATCGATCTCGCCAAGCCGGAAGAGGAAAAGCGCCCGACCGTGTTCCTCAACCCGGAGATCACCTGGGAGTCGGATGAAATCCGCGTCCATGAGGAAGGCTGCCTCTCGATCCCCGAATATTACGAGCAGGTCGAGCGGCCTGACCGGATCAAGCTCAGCTACATGGGCCTCGATGGCGCGATGCACGAGATGGAGGCCGATGGCCTGCTGGCCACCTGCATCCAGCACGAGATCGACCATCTCGATGGCATCCTGTTCATCGACTACCTGTCGAAGCTCAAGCGCGACCGCGTCAACAAGAAGTTCCAGAAGCTTGCCCGGCGCGATGGCTTCTGATGAGCCTGCGCGTCATCTTCATGGGCACGCCGGATTTCGCAGTGCCAACATTGACCGAGATTCTCGGGCAGGGGCACGAGGTTGTGGCCGCTTATACGCGCGAGCCTGCTCGCTCGGGGCGTGGCCTCGATCTCAAGCCTTCGCCCGTCCACAAGGCCGCCGAGCGTTTCGGCATCCCGGTGCTGACACCGAAATCCCTCCGCAATGATGAGGCCACCGCCACCTTCCGCGCCCATGAGGCCGATGTCGCGGTTGTGGTCGCCTATGGCATGCTCCTGCCTGTGCCCATTCTGGAAGCGCCCGAGCTGGGTTGCCTCAACCTGCATGGCTCGCTGCTGCCGCGCTGGCGGGGTGCTGCTCCCTTGCAGCGTGCCATCATGGCGGGCGATATGGAATCCGGTGTCTGCGTCATGCAGATGGAGGCGGGGCTTGATACCGGCCCGGTCGGCATGGTCGAGAAAATTGCCATCGGGCCGGACATGACAACCGGCGAATTGCATGACGCGTTGTCGGTGCTGGGCGCTGATTTGATGGTGCGGGCGCTCGCTGCCCTCTCGCGCGGCGGTCTCCAGTTCCGGCCGCAAGCCGAGGCGGGCGTGACCTATGCCGCCAAGATCACCAATGAAGAGTGCAAGCTCGATTTCGACTTGAGCGCACAGGCGTTTCACAACCGCGTGCGCGGCCTTTCGCCCTTTCCGGGCGCCTTTGTCGAGATCGACCTTGGCAAGGGCCCTGAGCGGCTCAAGGTGCTGCGCAGCTCGCGGCAGGTTGGATCAGCTGCGCCCGGCACGATCCTCGATGCAGATGCGACCATTGCCTGCACGAATGGCGCGATCCGGCTGGAACAGGTGCAGCCTGCCGGTGGCAAGCCCATGTCTGGCGCCGATTTCCTGCGCGGGCAGCGGCTGGCTGTCGGCGCAAAGCTCTGAGCATGCCGCGCTACAAGCTCATCATCGAATATGATGGCACGCCCTATTGCGGCTGGCAGCGGCAGGTCAACGTACCGAGCGTGCAGCAGAGCATCGAGGACGCCTTCGTGCGCTTCTGCGGTCATGAAGTGCGGCTGCATTGCGCCGGTCGCACGGATACCGGCGTTCATGCCACCCATCAGGTGGCGCATGTCGCGCTGGAAAAAGACTGGCGCACCGATGTCGTGCGCGACGCCACCAATGCGCATCTGAAGGGACGGGCCATCGCGATCCTGTCAGCACAAATCGTGCCGGACAGTTTCGACGCCCGCCTCTCGGCGGTTCGCCGCCATTATCGCTACCGCATTCTCGACCGTCGCCCGCAGCCTGCACTGGAGGTTTCACGGGTCTGGCACGTGCCGGTGAAGCTCGATGCGGCTGCCATGGACCGTGCGGCGCAGTTCCTGATCGGCCACCATGATTTCACGACATTTCGTGCCGCCGAATGTCAGGCCAACAGCCCGATGCGCACGTTGGAACGGCTTGATGTCCGGCGCGAGGGCGACGAGATCGTGGTCTATGCCCATGCGCGCTCGTTCCTGCACCATCAGGTCCGCTCCATCGTCGGCTCACTTGCGATGGTCGGCAAGGGCCATTGGCCGGAAGCGCGAATGGCCAAGGTGCTGGCCGCGCGCGACCGCAGCCAATGTGCTGCGCTGGCGCCCTCTGAAGGACTCTATCTCGTGGGCGTTGATTATCCGGGCAAGGCTGAGAAGTAGGTCGCCAGCAGCCGGTGCGTGATGCGCTCCAGCGTCACGAGGTCAGCCACCGCCACGCATTCATCGACCTGATGCATCGTCTTGCCGACAACGCCGAACTCCACCACCGGGCAGAAATTCTTGATGAAGCGCGCATCCGATGTGCCGCCCGTGGTCGAGAGTTGCGGCCGCTTGCCAACTTCCGCTTCCACTGCATCTGCCACCATTTCCACGAAAGGGCCGGGGCTGGTCAGGAAGGCCACCGCATTGGTCGGCGCAAAGCTGAGCTCATGACGGATGCTGTTGCCGGCTGCCTCCGTGATGCGGCGGGTAATCTCGGCAGCGAGTGTGTCTGGCGACCACAGATCATTGAAGCGGATGTTGAACACGGCCTTTGCCTGCGCGGGCACGACATTGCCGGCGCTGTTGCCGACATCGACACTTGTCACCTCCAGATTGGAGGGGCCGAAATGCGTGGTTCCGCTATCGAGTGGCGTCGCATCAAGCGCGGCCAAGAG
>JAYWHQ010000231.1:0-13772 GCA_043777655.1 Allobosea sp.
CTGACATCGCACGCGAAACAGATTCAGCCGCAGCAGCAGCGAATACCGCAGACAGCTCGCCATCAGTGAGTTCGGAGACATGCAGTTTCTTCATGCACAAACTTTACCATCCTTGACGGTCATTTGCATCTCCCTACCTCACCCGCTCGAGCACGCTGACATAGTTCGCCACAGCCGCGCCACCCATGTTGAAGATGCCTCCGAGCCTGGCGTTCTTCACCTGCATGCCATCGGGGGCCTCGCCCGTCAGCTGCATGGCGCTGAGCACATGCATGGACACGCCGGTGGCGCCAATCGGGTGGCCTTTGGATTTCAACCCGCCTGACACATTGACTGGCAACTTGCCGTCTTTCGCGGTCCAGCCTTCCTTGATGGCACGCGCGCCCTGCCCTTCCGGCACCAGACCCATCGCCTCGTATTCGATCAGTTCGGCAATGGTGAAGCAGTCATGCGTCTCGACGAAGGAGAGGTCGGCAAGTGTCACACCGGCTTCAGCCAGCGCGCGCTGCCAGGCGACTGTGCAGCCCTCGAACTTGAGAATGTCGCGCTTCGACATGGGCAGGAAATCCTGCGCATGCGCCATGCCCTTGAAGGCAACAGCGCGGCGCATGCCCTGCGCCGTCTCGCCATCGGCAATCACCAGAGCGGCAGCGCCATCAGAGACCAGCGAACAATCCGTGCGCTTCAACGGTCCGGCAACGAAGGGGTTCTTCTCACTCTCGTTGCGGCAGAACTCGAAGCCGAAATCCTTGCGCATCTGGGCATATGGATTGTCGACGCCATTCTTGTGGTTCTTGGCTGCGATCATCGCCAGCGCGTCCGACTGGTCGCCATGGCGCTGGAAATAGCTGGCAGCAATCTTGCCAAACACACCGGCAAAGCCACCGGGCGTCTCGCCATCTTCCGGCAGGTAGGAGGCCTTCAGCAGATTTTTGCCGATCTCGGGGCCCGGTGTGCGCGTCATCTGCTCGACGCCAACCACCAGCACGATTTTGGCTGCACCCGCGCGCACAGCTTTGACCGCCTGCTGCACTGCAGCGGAGCCGGTGGCGCAGGCATTCTCGACCCGCGTCGTCGGCTTGAAGCGCAAGGCAGGGTCGGCCTGCAGCACGAGCGAGGCGGTGAAATCCTGGGCCGAAAAGCCCGCATTGAAATGTCCCATGACGATTTCATCGACATCGGAAGCGGAGATGCCGGCATCCGCCATCGCCTCGTTGGCGACGCGCACGACAAGACTCTCGACCGTCTCTGTGTCCTGCTTGCCGAAAGCGGTATGGGCCCAGCCGACAATCGCCGGGTTGAGGGTGTTGGCTTGGCTCATGGCGCGTCTCCCGAAAGGCTGCTTTGAGACGAGATATGGAACCATCGTGCATTGTCGGCAAGCGCAGGGCCTGCATTGCCCATCTGCAACTTTGCGCCGCCAGGAATGCGATTGCTCAAAACGCCTGCAGCAGGATCAAGGCCACGCCTGCGACCACCAGCGCCATCCCGATCAGTTCGCGCGGGCTCTGGCGCTCGGTGAACAGCTTGCGAGAGATGACCTGCGCAAAAAGCACCTCGACCAGCGCGAGCGTCCGCACATTGGCGGCGCTCGTCAGCGAGAAGCCGATGAACCAGAATTGCGAGGCAAAGGCCCCTAGAAAGCCGGCCTGCAACGACGGCTTCCAAGCCATGAAACTCGCTGTCAGCGCCTTGCGGTCAAACAAGGCCAGATAGATGAGCAGCACGGCGCTCTGGATGGCCAAGCCCCAGACCAGCGTGATGCCGGCCCGCATCAGGAAGCTGGCTTCAAGCGGCAGCGATAGGATCGCACCGCGAAAGCCGATGGCGGCCAGCGCAAAGAAGGCGCCCGCTCCAATGCCCAGAAGCGCCGGCTTGAGGCCTGCGGAGGCCAGCTTTTCACCCGGCTTCCACGCCATCAGGATCACACCCGCCGTTGCAATCAGCACCGCCGCAAGCTTCAGCGGAGACAGGGCATCGCCCAGCACCAGCGCGCCGAACAGGGCCACCTGCACGGGCTCGGTCTTGGTATAGGTGGTCGTCAGCGCGAAGGAGCGTTCACGCATGGCCGCCAGCATCAGGGCGGTGGCCACGATCTGGCTCAGCGCACCAGTGGTGTCAAAAGCGAGAAAGCTGGCATTTGCCGCAGGCGGCGTTGATCCGCTGAACAGGCAGATCATTGCGAGAAACACGAGCGAGAACGGCAGGCCATAGAGAAAGCGAACCTGCGTTGCGCCGATGACGCCGATGGCGTCAATCAGGCTGCGTTGGGTGAGATTGCGGGCAGTCTGGGCCAATGCGGCAACCAGCGTCACGGGCACCCAGAGAAATGAAAACAGCACCTCGTGGCCTCTCTTGCGGGTCGCAGCCCTGCGTCACACCCATGCATCTGTCTTCCCTGCTAGGCAAATCACCCAACAAACGCTAGTCATGCACGCAGCGGCGTCGGCATACCTTCCTTGTATGCTTGGCCACCGTCTGCTGCCTTTGCCTTCTGCGTTTTTCCCTTCTTCCAGAGCATCAGCACCATACCCATGCGAATGAAACATCCTGCCCTGCTCCTCGCTGCCGCGATGGCTCTTCCCCTCACGCTGACAGCTGGCAAGGTGCAGGCCGGCACCAGCCTTGTGGTCGACGCCTCATCCGGGCAGGTGCTGCACGCCGAAGAGGCTGGCCGCGCCTGGCACCCGGCCTCGACCACCAAGATGATGACCGCCTATCTGGCGCTGAAAGCGGTGAAAGCCGGGCGCATCGGTCTGGAAACGGCCATTCCGGCCTCCGCGCTGGCCGCCAAGCAGCCGCGCGTGAAGGTCTATATCAAGGCAGGTCAGGAGATCACGCTCGACAATGCGTTGAAGATCATGATGGTCAAATCGGCCAACGACATCTCGTATGTGATCGCCGAAGGCGTGGGCGGCAATGTGCCTGACTTCGTCAACATGATGAACGCTGAAGCCACGCGCCTGGGCATGCGCGACACGCGCTTTGCCAACCCCAATGGCTGGCACCATCCGCAGCAGCAGACGAGCGCGCGCGATCTGGCACTGCTGGCCATGACGATGATGCGCGAGTTTCCGGAATATGCCGGATATTGGGGCATTGGCGCGGTACAGCTGGGCCGCCAGACCCTGAACAACACCAATGGCCTGATCGGCCGCTATTCGGGCGCCTCCGGTTTCAAGACGGGCTTTGTCTGCGCCTCCGGCTTCAATGTCGTGGCCACCGCCACGCGCGGCGGGCGCACTTTGATCGTGGTCGTGCTGGGCGCGCTCTCGGGTGCCGAGCGCACGGTGCGCGCCTCCCAACTGCTGGATGACGCCTTCGGTTCCTGGGGCGGCGGTTACGGCACACTCGCCAGCATCCCCTCCGGCTATGGCGGGCAGGCTCCAAACATCTGTGCCGATGTGCGGGCACGTGGCGGCGGCGGCATTCTGGCAGATGATGCCGACAGCGCAGGCGCAATCAGCTATGCGCCACCGGCTGGCGGAAATGAGGAAAGCGGCGGGCGGTTCGTCACAGTCCTGCCCGTGCAGCAGGCACGCAGCGCCGGCGTGACGCAACGCGGCGCATCTGGCCGCGTGACGCTGGGGCCCAGGGCGCAGTTCAACCCGTTGCAGGTTGCGTTCGGTCGCACCTCCGGTTCCGCATCCGCGCCGCTGGCCGCCAATGTGGCGCGCCGCGCCGAAACCCAGGTCGCCCGCAATGCGCCGCAGAAACCCTCACCCGGCGCACCCGTGATCGAGCCGGGCCCGGCAGTGTCTGCAAGCACAGTGACAGGAGGTGCTGTTGCGGGAGGCGCTGTGGCAGGAGGTGCCGTGGCAGGCGCACTGGCGCGCGCGCGCACCGTCTCGACCAATGGCGCGATTCCGGCTTCAGCCTCGGCCTTTGCACCACGCTCCGAGCCGATTGCGGGCGCTGCTGGCGGTGCCGCCCCGATGAAGCTCCTTGGCGCGATCCAGCCCGGCGCAAAGCCGGTCGCTCTGGCGAAGCCTTCCGGCAGCAAGCCAGCCGCCAAGCCGACTTCGACAGCTTCGGTGAAGCCTGGCACAAAGACAGCAGCAAAGCCCGCGGCAAAAGTCGCGGAACCCATCGGCAAGATCACGCCAAAAACGGCCCCGAAGGCCAAACCAGCACCCAAGCCTGCTGTTGCCAATGACGGTTGATGCGGCTGCGCCCGGCAAGGGCGCTGGTTCGGCGAAAACCTCCCCGCACCCGAACCAGTCGCTCGGACTGGCGTTTGCGCTGGTCTCTGCTGCGGCCTATGGCACCAACATTGTCAGCGCGCAGATCGCGGGGCAGGCAGGCCTGAGCGGCCCACTTCTGGTGTTCTACCGCGTGGCGCTGATGCTGGCACTGGTCGCACTGGCCGCACTGATCCTGCGGCGCAGACTGGACGTGCCGCCGCAAGAACGCGGCGCGATGGTTGCCTTCGGTCTCTTCAGCGCTTTTGTCGGCTGCGCCTATCTCTCATCGGTGTCGTTCATCCCGGTGACGGTGGCCGCTGTGGTGTTCTTCACCTTCCCCACGCTGATTGTGCTGGCAGAACCCTTCATGATGCGCACGCCATTCCGGCCCGGGCGGCTCGGACTGGCGCTTCTGGCTTTCATTGGCGTGATTTGCGTTGTGGGGCCTGAGTTTGAGCGGCTGGATCCGCGCGGGCTTGTGCTTGCGCTTCTCGCCAGCCTCTTTGCCGCCATGCAGTTCTTTGCCGGTGCAAACCTGAACCGGACAGGCCTTGTCCCCAAGTTGTTCTGGTCGCATGTGCTGATCCTTCCGGTGACGCTCGTCATCCTGATGCTGACCGGTGGCGTGCAACCGCCCGCAGCGTTGCTCGCCTCGCCGATTGCGGTTGCCATCACCATGGGTGGCTTCCTGCTCGGCTTCGTCATGCAGGTCATGGCACTGGCGAGGGCTGCGCCTGGACCGGCAGCGCTCGCCTTCTGTGCCGAACCGGTGATTGCTGTCGCCGTGGCTGCCCTCGTGCTCGGCGAGCGCGTGGGCACATTACAATATCTTGGTGGCGCTCTTGTGATTGTCGGCATCATTGCCAATGTTATATTGGAACAAAAGCGAGCCTCGGTTGAGGTGCAGCCACATCCAGAGCGCTAGCCAAGGCCTGACCTGATGCAAGACCGTCCGATGCACGATCAAAAGCGGCCCGAGCCCATCTCGCTGACATTGGTCACCGGCTTTCTGGGAGCGGGCAAGACGACGCTGCTCAACCGGCTGCTGAAGGACGAGGCTCTCTCCGACACTGTCGTCATCGTCAACGAGTTCGGCGAGATCGGGCTGGACCATCTTTTGATGGAAGGCATCGAGGATGGCATGATCCTGATGGAAGCTGGCTGCCTCTGCTGCACCATCCGGGGCGACCTCATCAACACGCTGGAAGACCTGTTGCGCCGCCGCGACAATGGCCGGATCACGCCGTTCAGGCGGCTGGTGATCGAAACGACAGGTCTGGCCGACCCGGCGCCCATCCTCAACGTGCTGGTCAGCCATCCCTACATCGCCATGCGCTATGTGCTGGATGGCGTCGTGACGCTGGTTGATGCCGCCAATGCCATGGCAACGCTGGACGCCCATGACGAGGCGCTGCGGCAAGTGGTGGCAGCGGACCGGCTGGTCTTGTCAAAGACGAGTCTGCCGGAGGCAGCGCCTCAGCTTGCGCAACTGCGCACACGCCTCGCACAGCTCAATCCAGGCGCAACCCTGCTGGAGTCAGAGACGGCAACGGCGCGCGCGCTGTTCAGCGGTGGCCTCTATGATCTGGAAGGCCGCAGCCCCGACCTGCGCCAGTGGCTGGCAGCGGAGGGGCCGGTGGCACCAGCCACACATGACCATCATCATGGACACGACCATAAACATGAGCACTGCCATTCCCATGGTCACCACGAGCATCACCATGATCACGACCATCATCACCACGACGTGAACCGGCATGATGCGCATATTCGCGCTTTCACGCTAACATCTGATGCCCCTGTGCGGCAGGCGACATTCGAGCTGTTCTGGGCGCTGCTGCGCTCGACCCATGGACCGAAGCTGCTGCGGTTGAAAGCGCTGATCTGCATCGCCGAGCACCCGGAAGAGCCATTGGTCGCCCATGCCGTGCAGCAGATCCTGCACCCGCCGATCACGCTGCCAGCCTGGCCCGATGCGGATCGTCGTTCGCGCATTGTGCTGATTGGCCACAATCTGGACGAAAGCGTCGTGCGCCGCCTTTGGGAAGCCTTTCTCGGGCAAGCACACGCGGAAGTGGCACACCAGCACCAGCACTGATCCGGTTTTCGGCAGGCAAGGGCAAGCCTATGGCCTGCTTCTTGAAACTCCCGCGTCGTGGATGACGGCCATCGGCCACTCTGTTCCATTTCGGGACAGAAGACCGACAATGGCCCGATCCGCCCGCAAGGAGCTGGACCGGAATGGCACTGATCGAAGCACGCAATGGCACGGATTCAGGCGTCGGCCCGTCTCGCGCGCCCGTCTTGCCGCCCAAACTCCAGCGCCTTGGACAGGGCCCGCTCATGGTCGAGTTCAGGCCGCTTTCGGCCTGTGCCTCGCTGCGCGATGCCTGGAGCCACCTGGCCGCGCAACCGCTTCAGCCCAATGTGTTCTACGAGCCTGATTTCCTGTTGTCGGCGATGCAGCATCTTGCCAGCGCCCAACAGGTTGTGGTGCTGCTGGTCTGGGCCGAGGGTCAGGGGTCGCGCCAACTTGCAGGCCTCATGCCTGTGCTTTTGCCGCGCCTGCCCTTCGGGCCAGGCGAGGCGCGCGGCTTTCGCAACAGCCACATGAGTTCCGGCGTGCCGCTGGTCCGCGCCGAGCGTGCAGCCGAAGTGATTGCAGCCATGCTCGACACACTTGCAGCCCGGAGCCCACGCTGCTCGGCGCTGATGTTTCCGCAAATCGATCTCGAGGGAGCCTTCGCCAAAACCCTTCTGCGGGTCACCCAGGCGACAAGCCGCCGCCACAGCCTGTTTGGCATACGCCAGTCACCATCCCTCCGATTGAACGACAGCCGGTCAGTTACATCCGTCGAGCGGCACTCGCCTGAATTTCAGCGCCAGCTTGCCGAAATTCGTGCGGCACTTGGTCGGCATGGCAAGGTCACGCTGGTCGAAGCCAGTGAAGGTCAGGCCCTGCGCGATGGCGTCGAGCTTTTCATGGCACTGGAGGCTTCGGGACCTGAAGGGCGCGCCGGGACGGCCATGATGCTGGACGCGCGCACGGCCTCGTTCATTCGCATGGCCACCCGCATGATGGCGC
This sequence comes from Allobosea sp., assembly GCA_043777655.1. GTDB lineage: Bacteria > Pseudomonadota > Alphaproteobacteria > Rhizobiales > Beijerinckiaceae > Allobosea. The sequence continues at coordinate 7,270 of JAYWHQ010000231.1, forward strand.
GCAGCCACCAGTGCCGGACTTTGACACTGATGCTGGATGACAGGCCATTGGCGGCAGCGATTGCCTATGCCAGCGGCAACCGCGCCTGGTTCGTCAAGCTGAGCCATGACGAGACCTTTGCCAGCGACATGCCTGAAGCGCTTCTCGCTGATGCTCTCGCCCAGCGTTTTGGCGGCCTGCGCAGGATGACCCTGCTCGATGCCAGCGCACAGGCTGGCAATGCTGCGGTCGAGCAAGTCTTAAATGACAAGCTGGCCACCGCCGACATTCTCGTGTCATCGCGCTCCGGCGACAGCCCGGCGGCGCTGGCCGTGCGCATGCGCGAGCGTTTGGCCAGCAGCGCCGCCAGCCTCATGCGCCAGTGGAAAGGCGAACGCGCCTGACCGCGCTCAGCCCGGCTCGCGCAACAATCGCCGGATGATCTTGCCGGTGGTTGTCATCGGCAATTCCTGGCGGAACACGATCTCGCGCGGATATTCATGCGCGGCCAGTCGCGAGCGCACGAAACTCTGGATATCGCTGGTCAGCTGCGGCGAAGGCTCATAGCCCGGATTGAGCACCAGATGAGCGCTGACGATCTCGGTGCGCAGCGCATCGGGTTTGCCGACAACAGCCGCAAGCGCGACAGCCGGATGGCGAATGAGGCAGTCCTCCACCTCGCCCGGCCCGATGCGATATCCTGACGACGTTATGACATCATCATCGCGGCCGACGAAACGGATATAGCCATCTACATCGCACAGACCCTGATCACCCGTGGTCATCCAGTCGCCGATGAACTTGGCAGCCGTTGCCTCAGGCCTGTTCCAATATCCCAGAAACATCACGGGGTCTGGTCGCTGGACAGCAATCTGCCCTTCTTCTTCCCGAGCGCACAGACTGCCATCGGCGCGAATGACCGCGACCTTGTGTCCAGGCACCGGCTTGCCGATGGCGCCAGGCCGACTGATGCCGATGGCCGCGCAAGAGGCGAGCACGAGGTTGCATTCGGTCTGCCCGTAGAACTCGTTGATCGTCAGCCCGAGCGCACGCTTCCCCCAGTCAAGCGTCTCGGCACCCAGCGACTCGCCGCCCGAAGCGATGCTGCGCAGATCGAGCGCGAAGTGGCGGCGCGGATTCTCCACTGCGCGCATCATGCGCAGTGCGGTGGGTGGCACAAAGACATTGCGGATCTTCTGCCCCGCCATCAGCCGGAACGCGTCTTCCGGGTCGAACCGCGAGGTCGCACGCGCCACGATGGGCACGCCGAGATGCAGCGCAGGCAGAAGATTGTTCAAAAGCCCGCCAGCCCAGGCCCAGTCCGCCGGCGTCCAGATGCGGTCGCCCGGTTGCGGCAGGAACTCGTAGGGCATCTGCATTCCCGGCAGATGCCCAAGCACCACGCGGTGGCCATGCAGCGCGCCCTTGGCATTGCCCGTCGTGCCCGACGTGTAGATCATCAGAGCCGGATCGTCGGCAAGCGTTGCAACGGGCTCAAAATCGCCCGTCTCAGCCGCCACAATGGCATCGAGCCCAAGCGCTGCGCCATCTGCACCATCGGCACAGATGACGAGTGAAAGGCCAGACATCGGCGCCGGGATCTGACGAAGCTTCGCGAGGCCGGTCGCATCCGTGATGAGCACGCTGGCGCCGGAATCCTGCAGGCGGTAGGCAATGGCATCGACACCAAACAGCGCCGCCAGCGGCACGGCAATAGCGCCGAGACGGTAAGCAGCCAGATGGGCAATGGCCACGTTGCGCCCTTGCGGCAGCAGGATCGCGATCCGGTCACCACGGTTCACGCCGCGCCGCACCAGCGCCTGCGCCAGCCGGTTCGAGGCTGCGCGCAACCCGCCATAGCTGACATGGCTCGCTTGCCAGTCTGGTCTGATCTCGATGATGGCCGTGCGATCTGGCTCCAGTGCCGCCCAGCGGTCACACCCATCAACCGCGATGTTGAAGTTCGCCGGTACCTGCCAGCGGAAAGCAGCCATCAATCGATCATAATCACGGATATTTGGCAGCATGGCTCGTGCAGTCTTCTGGTTTCGCCTGAGCTTCCAAGACTACCCGGATGAAGAGTTGCGTGCCACCCCGCCCTGGAGGCGTGGCAAGCGCGAGACACCACCAGACCATCAATTGGCAGGAGCAAATCGTGGCTTCGCTGCCACACCTCCCGGAAACTCCACACCTGCAGGCTGTTGAAGACTCGCACCCACCCGAGATCCTGATAGTTTGCCTGTGAACAATACGGTGAAAAACCGAAAACATCCGGGGAGAAGACATGACCTTGAAAATTTCGACATTGGCCGCGCTGACGGCTGCACTCGTGGCCAGCAGCGCCTTCGTGTCCAGCGAAGCGATTGCGCAAAGCCGTTACGTCGCGTTCGGTGACAGTCTGTCTGACAGTGGCAACTTCTTCGCGGCAACTGGCCAGCCCCCGGCCCCTTATTTCCAGGGTCGCTTCTCCAATGGCCTCACCTGGGTGGAGCAATTGGCAGGCCCGATGAATGGCTTCTTCCCGGTCGGCGCTGTCAACAATGGCCGCAGCACCAACTTCGCTTTCGGCGGTGCACGGACTGACAATGCCGCAGGCAGCCCGACCGCACCGAATATCTCAGGCGGCACGGGCGCGCAGATCGTGAATTTCGCGGCGCGCGGCGGCCGCTTCGGCGCCAATGACGTCGCCACACTCTGGGCCGGCGCCAACAACATCTTCCAGGGCATCCCCACTGCTGCCGCGAACCCGGCGACGGCACAGGCCGTGATGACCGGCGTTGCCACGGCTTCGGCCAATGATGTCGGCAACAACCTGCGCGCGCTCGCAGGCGCGGGTGCCCGCACCATCGTCTCCATCAACTTGCCTGCCTTCGCGGGCTTGCCTGCCTACACATCCGGCGCAGGCCTCGCTGCCAACGGCCTGGCTGGCCTCTCGTCGGGCACGTTCAATGCCGTGCTTGCTGGCCAGCAGGCTGCAGTCGCGGCCGCGAATCCCGGCGTCAACGTGATCGCGGTCGATGTGGCTGGCCTGTTCAACGCCATTCAGGCGACGCCTGGTGCATTCGGCTTTGCCAATGCAAGCACGGCTTGCACAGCGGTTGCGAGTTGCGCCTTGGGCAGCAAGGCCGTGCAGAACACCTATGCTTTCTGGGATGATGTGCACCCGACCGAGGCGGGCCACACGCTGGTGGCTGCTGCCGTCAATCAATATCTCAATGCGCCCGTCTATGCAGCCTCCTTCGCTCCCTACGGCGAGGTTGCCATTCAGGGCCGCCGTGACTCCTTGCTTCGCGGCTATGACCGGCTTGAGAGCGCCCGTGACATGAAGCCGGGTGTCAACCAGTACTATGTCGCTTTGACCGGCAACTCTTCCAGCGCCAATGCCCGCAACCGCCAGATCGGCTACGATTCGCGCGGCGGCGGCGTGGCCTTCGGTCTGGATCGCGCCTTCGACAATGCCTGGTCGATGACGGCCGGTGGCGCGGTTTCGGTCGGCAACTTCAAGGCTCGCCCGGTCGAAGGCAACGTCTTGCAGTTCGGCTTTGATGCGACCGCCCAGTATGTCACAGGCGCCTTCTACGCGAAGGCGGGTGCCGGTTTCGGCGTGACACGTTTCGGCGATGTCGAGCACGACACGGTCGGACCGCTGTTCAACCGCAGCTCGGCTAATGCCATCTCCGGCAATCTCGGCACCGAGATCGGGCTGCGCTACCAGCTGGGTGCGATCACCGTTTCGCCGCGCGCGCGCCTGAACTGGATCAGCGCGCAGGTGCAGTCCTTCAGCGAAACCGGCATCGTGGCACCACTCGCCGTCGATGGCCGCTCGGTCAACGCGCTGGCGGCCGCTGGCGAGCTGCGCATCTCGGCTGACATCATCAGCGATCCGGCCCGCAAGACGACCGTCTATGGCACCATCGGCTACGAGCGCAATCTGGCCTATTCCGGCAACTCGGTCTCGGCCCGCCTGATCAACAACACGGCCCACCCTTTCACCATCTCGCTGGCTGACCCGAAGGGCGCAGGCGTCGTGCTGGGCGGCGGCATCAATGGCCGCATCAGCCAGATGATTTCGGTCGGCGTCGACTACAAGGCGACCATCGGCGAGCGCTCTGCCGTGCGCCACACTGGCCAGGCCAGCCTGAACCTGACCTTCTGATCGCCCTTCACCCGTACAAGAAAAAGCCGCTGATCCTGCCAGGGATCAGGCGGCTTTTCCGTGGCGATGGGCAGGATCGCTTCCGCAAGCCCGATGCTGCGAAGATCCGAAGCGATGGTACGATCCGGCAGATCTGCTGGTCCAGGCCGCTCAGGCGTTCGACATCTGCGAACGCTTGGCCCAGCCGGTCATCCGGTTTTCAACAACATCGACGATGGCGACCAGAACGACGCCAAGAATGGCCAGCACGATCAGTGCAGCGAAGATCAGCGGCACATTGAAATCGGCGGAGGCGCGGGTGATGAGATTGCCAATGCCGACATTCGAGGCATTCTGCTCGCCGATGACCGAGCCGACATAAGCCAGCGTGATCGAGACTTTCAGCGCGCCGAAGAAATAGGGCAGCGAGCGCGGTATGCCGACCTTCCACATGATGTCGAAGCGGCTCGCGCCCAGCGCCTTCATCACGTCCTCGGTCTCGGGCTCGATGGTGGCCAGACCCGTCGCGACATTGACGACGATCGGGAAGAACGAGATCACGAAAGCCGTCAGCACCGGCGGCTGCCAGCCCACGCCAAACCAGATCACGAGGATCGGCACGACCGCCACTTTCGGGATCGAGTTGAAGCCCACAAGCAGCGGGTTGAGCCCGGCATAAAGAAAACGCGACGAGCCGACGAGCAGGCCAAGAAACAGCCCGAAAACGATCGACAGGCCGAACCCCGCACTGGTCATCCAGAGCGTATGGAAAGCGTTTTTCAGCAGCGGCGTCTGGTATTGCACCATGGCCGCCCAGACGGCCGAAGGCGGCGGCAGGATGAACGATGACACCTTGAACACCCGGCAGATGATCTCCCAGAGCAGGAAGAAGCCGATTGTGAAAAGATAGGGCGCGATCTTGAGTTGACGCGCACGCGACATCCCGCCCGCTGTCGAATTGCCACTCGTTGCAGCTGTCCCACTCATGCCGGCACTGCCTCTCGCGCATCGCGGATGTGGCCGCGCAACTCGCTGACGACCGCAGCAAATTCGGGCGTGTAGGTCAGATCAAGATCGCGCGGACGGGCAAAGCTCACCTCGCGCTCGGCAATGATGCGGCCCGGCCGCGCCGACATGCAGAAGACGCGATCAGCGAGGAACACCGCCTCGCGCAGATCATGCGTGACAAGGATGATGGTCACACCACGCTCGGCATGCAGATCGCGGATGACGCACCAGAGTTCCTCGCGCGTGAAGGCATCGAGCGCGCCGAAGGGCTCGTCCAGCATCAGGAGCTTGGGTTCGTGAATCAACGAGCGGCAGAGCGAGGCACGCTGCTGCATGCCGCCAGAAAGCTGCCATGGAAATTTCTCGCCCATGCCGGCAAGGCCCACCTTGCGCAGCAGGTTTTCGGCCCGCGCGACATATTCCGCCCGGTTGGCCCGCAGGCGCGAGCGATGCGGCTGCACGATCTCCAGCGGCAGCAGCAGATTGTCGAGCGTGGTGCGCCAGGGCAGCATGACCGGATTCTGGAAGGCCATGCCGGTGATCTTGATCGGCTCAAGCACCTGCGCGCCATCCACGATCACGGTGCCGGATTTTGGCACCTGCAACCCCGTGGCCAGCTTCATCATCGTGGATTTGCCGCAGCCGGACGGGCCGACAATGGCGGCAAACTCACCCTGCTTCACCTGCAGCGAAAGACCGGCCACGGCAGGAGGCCCGTTGCCGCCGCCATAGACATGGGTGACATCATGCAACTCGACAAAACTTGTCACCAGGCCCCCCTCGATGACCGCAGTCCCGAGGGACCAGACAGATGGACCGGCTCAGAGCTTCCGGTCAGCGGCAGATGGCAGGAACGTGTCGATAAAGGCGTCGCCGGCTTTCGCCTTGTCCTTGAAGGTGAAGGTCAGGCCGATCTGGTCAAGCGCGGCGGCCCAGCGCGACTTGTCAATGCCGCCAAAGCCATTGGCCTTGACCCAGGGTGTCACCACATTCTGGTCCAGCGTCATGCGCAGGCGCTCGGCCTCGACTTCCAGCTTGGCGACATCATTGCGCTTGATCACGAGGGCAGCACCCGCATCCGGGGCGGCGATCGTGTCGCGCACGCCCTTGGTCAATGCCTTCAGAAAGCCGCGCACGGCTTCGGGCTTCTCCGCCAGGAATTTCGGCGAAACCATGATGACGTTGCCATAAAGCTCCACGCCATGATCGGCCATCAGCATGACGACGATGTCGTCAGCCGGCACGCCGCGCGACTTCAGGTTGATGAAAGACGAGTTGGCAAAGCCGAATACAGCATCGACCTCGCCCGAAGCCAGCATCGGCTCGCGCACGGGGAAGCCGACATTCTCGAACTTCATGGCCGAATCGTCGAGCTTGTTGA